>PGEI01000009.1 GCA_002894305.1 Comamonadaceae bacterium CD01 | reverse complement strand
GGCTATGGCGAGTATTTGCAACGAAGAGTGGCGGTGTTTTGGCGTGCAAAGCGGGCATGGGGGATTGCCTCTCACCCTCAGACTCCTTCCCCCTTTGGGGCTGAGGGCTGCGGCTCCAGTTCCGCTAGTGCGGAACTGGACAGCTCGAAGAGCGGCAGCGTCTCGCTGCCAGCGCCGAGGCAGGGATGGGGGCCAGTGCGCCAGCGACGTGCCGACGTAGACGCGCGCGCGTTGCTGGCCCCCACCCCAACCCTCCCCCAAAGGGGGAGGGAGTAAGAGTGGCATCTGACGCGCGCTTCCAATCAAGTATGGAAATGCAATGGGCTTGGTCTTTGCCGCACCCACGAAAAAGCCCCGCAGAGCGGGGCTTGTCTTCAGGCAGGACGGCTTGTGGCCGCTGTGTCATCAGAAGTTGTGGCGGATGCCCATGGCGACCGAGCGGAAGTCGTCGCCGGCGCTGCCGGTCAGATAATCAGCATTGGCCTTGTTGTTGACCTTGGTGTAGAAGGCGTAGACCTTGGTGCGCTTGCTCAGGTTGTAGTTGTAGCCCAGCGTCCACTGCGTGGCGGCCGAGTCGCTGATCTTGCTCCACGAGCCGGCGCGGCCGACGTTGACGTGGAACTCGGAGGCGTTCAGCACATACATACCCGACAGGCGGTAATTGTTGCGCGTGCCGGCGCCGGTCACGGGAACGAGTTTGTTATCGTCCTTGTTGCGCTGGTAGTAGGCACCGACGGTGAACTGGCCAAAGGTGTACAGACCGCGCAGGCCGACCTGGTAGTTGCTGTCGACGTAGCTGTAGCCGGCGCCCAGGTGCAGCGGGCCGTTGTTGTAGTTGGCGGCCAGGTCGTAGCCGTTCTTGTTGTTGGTGCCAGCCTCGCGCTCGTGCAGATTCATGGCTGCATCAACTACGAAACCACCGAAGTTGGGCGTGCGGTAGCCGATCTTGTTCTTGGTGCTCAGGCCGCCAAACCACACCGGGTCGTAGTACAGCGCATCGGCCGAGGTGCCGGTGTCGTGGTTGTGCATGCTGACGTAGTCGGCCGTGGCGTAGTACGACTCGGGCGTGAAGTTGCCCAGGCGCACCATACCGAAGCCACCCGACAGGTTCACTTCGCTCTGGCGGGCAAAGGTCAGGCTGCCGTTGGCCGGGCCGTGCGTCCAGGCGCTGCCGGAGCCATCGTCGGAGTTGAAGCCGCTCTCCAATTGGAAGCCGGCCTTCAGGCCGCCGCCCAGGTCTTCGCTGCCCAGCAGGCCAAAGCGCGACGAGTTGTTCTGCAGGACGTTCACGCTGGACGCGCCGGTGACCTTCTGGTTTTCAACGCTGGTGTTCACGCGGCCATACAGGGTGACGCTGCTTTGCGCCATAACGGCGCCGGAGCCCAGCAGGGCCATTGCGGCCAGGGCGATGCGGGTGGTTTTTTGCATGGAATGTCCTTTGAGGTATTGCTTGTCGCTGTGCTCGTGGCTGCGACTGGCGGATAGTGTAGAGGGAGCATGGTCAAAAAGCGTCAGCTGGCGTGCGGCGCCGCGGCGATTCGATGCGTACACGCAACACTTTGTACGTTTGGCGGTTTGCGAAGTAATGGCGCCTAAGGATTACCCTTGGTTTCCGGATGGCTGGCAGCTCGGCTCGCGCCGGGCCTGACGGTGACCTGACGGCCGTCCAACAGGGGCTGACTCGGAGCTGATGCAGGGCTGACAAACTCAGTAATAACCCTGGAGAAAATTTTCTCCTTATAAAAAACAGGGCAGAAATCACCAAAAAATCGTCTCGAAAATCGGGTTGCACGCGTAAGCCATCGGTCAGACGCGCTTCACAGAATCCGCCGGCGTGTGCAGTGCAACATGGCTGCAGCCCTTTTGATTCCAACAGGAGACGACAGATGACGACCGACCCGGTGGTTGAAAGAATTCAACGCCATCCAAAGTACCAGGAGCTGCGCGCCAAGCGCAACCCGCTGGGGGTGGTGCTGACGATTGCGATGCTTGTCGTGTATTACGGCTATGTCGCGCTGATCGCGTTCGACAAGGAGTTCCTGGCCCAGCCTATCGGCGACGGCGTGACCACGCTGGGCATTCCGATCGGCATGGGGGTGATCGTCTTCACGGTCGCCATCACCGTGTACTACGTGCGTGTGGCGAACAAGAAGTTCGACGCGCTGACCGAAGAGCTGCTCAAGGACGTCCAGAAATGAACCGCAATCGACTTTTTGCCGGCGTGCTGGCAAGCCTGGCGCTGGCCGGCACGGGCGCGGCCTACGCCGCTGGCGCCGACATGGGCCAGGTGGCCAAGCAGGCGACCAACTGGACGGCCATCATCATGTTTGCCGTTTTTGTGGCCGCCACGCTGTGGATCACCAAGTGGGCCGCCTCGCGCACCCGCTCGGCGGCCGATTTCTACACCGCCGGCGGCGGCATCACAGGCTTTCAGAACGGCCTGGCCATTGCCGGCGACTACATGTCGGCGGCGTCCTTTCTGGGCATCTCCGCGGCCGTGATGGCTACCGGCTACGACGGGCTGATCTATTCCATCGGCTTTCTCGTCGGCTGGCCCATCATCACCTTCCTGATGGCCGACCGGCTGCGCAACCTGGGCAAGTTCACCTTTGCCGACGTGGTGGGCTACCGCTTCAAGCAAGGGCCGATCCGCGTGTTCGCGGCGTCAGGCACGCTGATCGTCGTGGCCTTCTACCTGATTGCGCAAATGGTGGGTGCGGGCCAGCTGATCAAGCTGCTGTTCGGCCTGGAGTACTGGATTGCCGTGGTGCTCGTGGGCGCGCTGATGATGGTCTACGTGCTGTTTGGCGGCATGACGGCCACCACCTGGGTGCAGATCATCAAGGCCTGCCTGCTGCTGGCGGGCGTCACCTTCATGGCCTTCATGGTGCTGGCCAACTACGGCTTCAGCCCCGAGGCGCTGTTTGCCAAGGGCGTCGAGGTGCGCACGCAGATTGCCGCCAGCTCCGGCGCGTCGCCCGAGGAGGCGGCCGCCAAGGGCCTGTCCATCATGGGCCCGGGCGGCTTCATCAAGGATCCGATCTCGGCCATCTCGTTCGGCATGGCGCTGATGTTCGGCACCGCCGGCCTGCCGCACATCCTGATGCGCTTCTTCACCGTGCCCAACGCCAAGGAGGCGCGCAAGTCCGTGGGCTGGGCGTCGGTGTGGATCGGCTACTTCTACGTGCTGATCTTCATCATCGGCTTTGGCGCCATCACCATGGTGCTCACCAACCCCGAAATGGCCGACACGGCCAAGGGCGTGATCCTGGGCGGCGCGGGCACGGCCAACATGGCGGCGGTGCTGGTGGCCAAGAGCGTGGGCGGCGACGTGTTCTACGGCTTCATCTCGGCCGTGGCGTTTGCCACCATCCTGGCCGTCGTTGCCGGCCTGACGCTGTCGGGCGCCTCGGCCGTCTCGCACGACCTGTATTCGACCGTACTCAAGGGCGGCAAGGCCGACAGCGCCGCCGAACTGCGCGTCTCGCGCATCACCACGCTGACGCTGGGCGTGATCGCGGTGATCCTGGGGATCGCGTTCGAGAAGCAGAACATCGCCTTCATGGTGTCGCTGGCCTTCGCGATCGCCGCCTCGGCCAACTTTCCGGCGCTGATCCTGTCGATTCTGTGGAAGGGCTGCACCACGCGCGGCGCGGTGACTGGCGGCTTCCTGGGCCTGATCTCGTCGCTGGGCCTGACTATCGTCTCGCCCTCGGTGTGGGAAGCCACGCTGGGCAATCCGGCCGGCTCGTCGCTGTTCCCCTACACCTCGCCCGCGCTGTTCTCCATGACCATCGGCTTCGTCGGCGTGTGGTTCTTCTCGGTTATCGACAAGAGCGCGCGTGCCGGCCAGGAGCGCGAGGCTTTTGCCGCGCAGCAGGTGCGCGCCGAGACGGGCCTGGGCGCGACCAAGGCGTCGTCGCATTGATATAAGAGGGATGGGAGCGCAGCTCCCCAAAGCCGGGCCCTGCGCCCGGCTTTTTTGTGCGCGTGAAAACCATCGCGGCGAGGGCGCCGCTCCTACCCTGAAGCAGAGCATGTGTTGGGGCGTGGGAGGCCTGGGAGTGCCGGCGCCTCGCCGGCGCTGATCGCGGCGAGGGCGCCGCTCCTATTGTGGGTGCAACCTGCGCTGGGGGGGTGTAGGAGGCCAGCCCTCTGGCCGATGGATTCGCTCACTGCGCCAGCAGATGGCGCAGCTTGATGAAGGCCATCGCGGCCATCACCGCGTCGTTGAGCGCGTCGTGCGCGTGGCGCTCGGGCAGCTGCAGATCGTGCATCAGCGTGGCAAAGCGCAGGTCGATGGTGGGCGCCTGCTGCTGCCAGGGCGGCAGCTGGCGGAACTTCCAGTCGTAGTACAGCGCCGAGACTTCGATGCATTGCTGGGGCAGCGCCAGGCCCAGCAGCGGGCGGATGGCGCGGCCCAGCATGGCGACGTCGAATTCCAGGTAGTAGCCCACCAGCGGGCGGCTGCCGATGAAGTGCAGCAGCCTGTCCATGGCCTCGTCCTGCGGCAGGCCGGCGGCCAGGTCGCGGCTGCGCAGGCGGTGGATGCGCACGCTGTCGGCGCTGACGCCCTTGTCCGGGCGGACCAGGAGCTCCAGCCGCTCGCTGGTCAGGATGCGCTGGCCGACGATGCGCACCGCGCCCACCGAGATGATTTGATCCACGCGTGGATTCAGTCCGGTGGTCTCGCAATCGAGTGCCACCCATTCGCCCTCGGGCGGCGCGTCGAATACGAAGGCGTAGCGCGCGTCGCGCAGCTGGCGGCGCTGCCACTGGCGGCGCCAGCCCTGGGCCACGGTGGTGATCGGGTTCATGCCGCGTCCAGGCGCAGGCGCTGGTGCAGCACCACCTTGAAGCGCTTGACCACCGACAGCGCATCCTTGAGCAGGTCGCGCTCCAGGCTGCGCAGCCGCGTGGGGTCGACCTGGCCGGTCACCGCGCGCTGGGTCTGCAGCTCGGCCAGGCCGGCCTGCAGGCGCAGCTGCATCAGAAAGTGCAGGCTTTGCAGCAGCTCCTGGCCGATCTGCGCGTCGAGCACGCCGGCTTCGGTCAGCGCGGCCAGGCGCTCTGCCGTGGAGGTGGCGGCGATGCGCTGCGCCAGCGCCAGGCTGCGCACGCCGTGCACGATGGGGAAAATGCCGGCCTTCTTCAGGTTGATCGGCGCGTCGTCGTGCAGGCCCAGCAGCCGGTTCCACCAGCCACCGGGGTTGCCGAAGGCGTCGATGGCCAGCGCAAAGCGCGCCACCAGCGCGTCGTTGCTGCCGCCGTCGAGCGCCTGGCGGCGCAGCGGCGCCAGCAGCTGCGGGTCGCCGGCGACGGCGTGCGCGTCCAGAAAAATCGCCAGCTGCATCAGCTGCTCGCCGCCGGGCTCGTGCAGCCAGGCGCGTATGCGCTCGCCCCACTGGGCTTGCGTGCCGCGCCAGGCGGCGTTGCGCACCATGATGCCGCCGGGGCATTCGGGGTAGCCAAAGCGCGTGAGCGTGTCCGAGAAGCGGTCGCACAGCGCCTGCAGCCCGGGCGGCGGCGCGTAGCCGTCGCGCAGCACCAGGCCGTTGTCCTGGTCGGTCTTGAGCAGCTGCTCGCCGCGGCCCTCGCTGCCCATCACGAACAGGCAGCTGTTGGCCAGCAGCGCGGGCGGCGCAATCATCTGCCAGGCGCGCTCGAACAGGCGCGCGTTGAGCTGCTGCACCAGCTGCGCCATCAGCGCCACGCGCGTGCCGCTGTGGTGCAGCGCGGCAATCAGGCGCGTGACCTGGGCCGCGGCGTCGGCCAGGCCGTCCAGGTCGCGCGCCTGCTCGATGTGCACCGTGATCAGGTGCGACTGGTTGGCCAGAAAGCTGAACAGATCCAGCGCCTCCAGAATGCCCAGCACCCGGCCGTCGTCGCCCAGCACCGCCAGGCGGTGCACGCGCACGCGCAGCAACAGCGCCATGGCGTCGCCCAGCTGGTCGCTGGCGCGCACGGTGATCAGGGGGTGGCTGGCCAGCTCGCCGACGGTGATCTGCGCCAGCGGCCGGCCGTCCAGGATGGCGCGCTGCAGCGTGGTGTTGGAGAAGATGCCCAGCCCCTCGCGGCCGCCCGGCAGGCCGCTGACCAGCACGCTGGTGGTGCGCTGCTGCTGGAACAGGCGCACGACGGAGACGATGTCGGTGCCCGCGTCCACCACGTGCGCCGGGCGCAGAAAAGCCTGGTCCACGCGCGCGAGCATCAACGACTGCGCCTCGTGCTGCTCGGCGCGCTGCGCCAGCGTGCTGAGCTTGTGCCCCAGGTCGGAGAACAGCAGCGCGCCGAACGCGGTGTTGCGCGCGATCAGCTCCTTGACCGTGGTGCGCGCCAGTTGATAGGCGACCAGCTCCTCGGTGACCACGAAGCGGCTGCTGGCGCGCCCGGAGACCAGCGCGCGGCCGTCGAAGGTGTCCTCCGGCCCGTAGGTGGCCAGCACCTCGTCGCCGTCGGCCTGCGTGACGAAGCCCTTGATGACGACGAACAGGTGCTGCGGCGCGTCGCCCACGTCCAGCACCACCGCGCCCTCGGGGTAGTAGGCAATGTCGACGCTGGCGCGCACCAACGCCTGCTCGTCGGCGCTCAGGCAGTCAAAGGGCGAGGCGGAAAAATTGAAGGCGTTGGGCATGGGCGACTCTCCTGCTTGTGCATTGAAGACGCCCCGGCTTGCATCAGGCTTGCAGCCGGCTGATCACGCCGTCGCCGGCGGGCTCTGCGCGACGATGCTGCGCAGCATCGGCAGGCTGTCCAGTCCCCACAGCAGCTGGCCGTCGACGTGGAAGCTGGGCACGCCGAATACGCCCTCGGCCAGCGCGGCGTCGGTGTTGGAGCGCAGCAGCTGGCGCGCCGTGGCCTCGTCGCAGCGCAGCTGGGGCTGCAGCTCGGAGCGCAGGGCTTCAAGCCGCTCGGGCGCCAGCGCATCGTGGCCGCCCAGCCAGACATGGCGCAGCACCGCGCCGGCGACGAAGCGGTTGACGTGGCCGTCCTCGCTGCACTGCAACGCCAGGCGCAGCAGCGGCAGCGGGTCGAAGGGGTGGACTGCCGGCCAGTCCAGCCCCATGCCCAGGTGCTGCCCCAGCCAGCCGCAGTGGCGGCGCAGCCACTGCGCCTTGGCCGGCACCGCCAGCGGCCCGGGGTTGCCGTGCGACTTGAGCAGCGCGCCCAGCAGCACCGGGCGCCAGCGCACATGCCAGCTCAGTCCTTCGAGTTGGCGTGGCAGGTCGGCAAACGCCAGCCAGGCGTAGGGCGAGATGAAGTCGATGGTGGCAGTGACGTGTTTCATGCACTCTCCAGGGACGTGGGCAGCGCCAGGCCGGCGCGTTGCAATGCGCGCGCCCAGATGGCGCGCTGCGCGGCCGGCTCGGCACCGCGCCAGGCGCGCAGTTCGTCGAGCGTGCGAAAACAGCCCACGCAGTGGCTGCGGTCTTGCGTCATGCGGCAGACCGACACGCAGGGCGAGGGCAGGGGAGCTGCGCCATCGCAGTCAAACGCGCCGCTGGTCGCGACTTCGTGTGCGCGCTGCGCCAGCGCCTGGGCGGCGCTCACGGCGTGCCGTCCTGCACCACGTCGGCCAGCGGCGCGCCGGTGAGCCGTTCCAGATCCTGGGGCTTGAGCTGAAACACGCCATGCGGATGGCCGGCAGCGGCCCAGATCACGTCAAAGCGCAGCAGCTCGCGGTCGATCAGCGTGACCGGCGCGCTGGCGTGCGCCACCGGCGAGACGCCGCCGATGGTGAAGCCGGTCGCCGCCTTGACGAAATCGGCGTCGGCCCGGCCGGTCTTGCCGACGATGGCGTCGACCTTTTTCTCGTCGACGCGCCGGTCGCCCGAGGTGATGACCAGCACCGCGGCATCGTCGCTCTTGCGCCGGAAGATGATGCTCTTGGCAATCTGGCCCAACTGCACGCCCAGCATGTCGGCCGCCTGCTGCGCAGTGCGCGCGCTGCCGTCGAGAAGAATGGGTGCATGCGGATGGCCGGCGGCCGCCAGCGACTGGGCGACGCGCTGCATGCCTTCGGGAAGAGTGGTTGTCGTTGTCATGAGAATTGCTTGCATGTGGAGCGCCGGCATTTCGCCGGCATGTCTGCTCACCCCGCGCGCTTGTTGAGCAGCGCCACCGCCACGCGCGACTGGGGTTTGCGGCCCAGGTGGCCGCTGATGAAGGCGCCGGCGTCGACCAGCGCGTCCAGGTCGATGCCGGTGGCGATGCCCATGCCGTGCAACAGGTAGACCAGGTCTTCGGTCGCCACGTTGCCGGTGGCGCCCTTGGCGTAGGGGCAGCCGCCCAGGCCGGCCACCGAGCTCTGGAAGTTCCACACGCCCAGCTCCAGCGCGGCCAGGGTGTTGGACAGCGCCTGGCCGTAGGTGTCGTGGAAGTGGCCGCTCACATGGTCGATGTCGTAGTGTTGCAGCGCCGCCTCGATGGCGCGCTGCACCTTCAGCGGCGTGCCCACGCCGATGGTGTCGGCCACGTCGACGCGCTCGACGCCTATGCCTTTCATCAGAGCGGCCAGGTAGGCCACGCGCCCGGGGGCGACCTCGCCCTCGTAGGGGCAGCCGACGGTGCAGCTCATCGCGCCGCGCACCGCCACGCCGGCGGCAAGCGCCGCCTCGACGACGGGGGCGAAGCGCTCGATGCTCTCGGCGATCGAGCAGTTGATGTTCTTCTGGCTGAAGGCCTCGCTGGCGGCGCCGAAGACGACGATCTCGTCGGGTTTGTCGGGAACGGCCGCCTCCCAGCCCTTGAGGTTGGGCGTCAGCACGCTGTAGCGCACGCCGGGCTGGCGCGTGATGCCGGCCATCACGTCGTGGTTGTCGGCCATCTGCGGCACCCACTTTGGGCTGACGTAGCTGGTGACCTCGATCTCGCGCAGGCCGGCGGCCTGCAGCTGGTGCACCAGCTCGACCTTGATCTCGGCCGGCACGGGCTGTTTCTCGTTCTGCAGCCCGTCGCGTGGGCCGACGTCGATGATGCGGACATGGTCTGGATATTTCATGGCTGACTCGTAGCAGAAAAAGGGGGGAATTCAGTAACCGCGCGCGGGCTCGACGATGCCGGAGATCGCCTCGCCGCGATCGAGCGCAGCGATCTTGCGCGCAATCTGCGCAATCGTCTCGTCACGCAGCGTGCGCGCCGAGGTGTGGGGCGTGACCGTGATCTTCGGGTGCGCCCAGAACGGGTGCTCGGGCGGCAGTGGTTCGGTGCGGAACACGTCCAGCGTCGCGCCGGCCACCTGGCCCTCGTCGAGCAGCGCCAGCAGGTCGGCCTCGACCAGGTGGTCGCCGCGCGCGACGTTGATCAGGTAGGCGCCCGGTTGCAGCCGCGAGAGGTTGGCGCGGTTCAGGATGCCCTGCGTGTCGTCGGTCAGCGGCAGCAGGTTGACCAGCACGCGGCTGGCGGCAAGAAAGTCCTTGAAGCCCTGCGCGCCGCTGTGGCAGGCGATGCCGTCCATCTGCCGCGGGCTGCGGCTCCAGCCGTGCACCGGAAAGTCGAACTGCGCCAGCGCCTGCGCGACGCGCTGGCCCAGCACGCCCAGGCCCATCACGCCGATGGGGAAGTCGCGCCGCAGCCGGGGTTTGCGAAAGCTCCAGGCGTGCTCGCGCGCGCTGGCCTCATAGGCGTCCAGCTCGCGGAAATGACGGATCACCGCGTGGCAGACGTATTCGGCCATCTGCACCGACATGCCGGCGTCTTCCAGCCGCACGACGGGCAGATCGGCGGGCAGGCGCAGCTTGAGCAGCGCGTCGACGCCGGCGCCGGTGTTGAACAGCGCCTTGAGCTGGCGCTGCTCGTCGATGAATTGCTGCGGCGGCGACCAGACGATGGCGTAGTCCGCAGCTGCGGCGCCGGGTTGCCAGGCGCTGATGTCGGCCTGCGGCAGGAGGGCGCGCAGGCCGGCCAGCCAGGGTTCGGGTTTGGTGTGGGTGCAGCAAAAAGTGATTTTCATGGCTGCACAGCGTACCGCAGCCCGTGCCGATGCGCCGCACCCTAGAAACGGCAGTTGACCGCTTGCTATCTTCACAAGAGCCGCATGGATACTGACATTAGCTGTTTCGTTGGAGTTCACCTGTGGAGTGAACGCACTATGTGCTCGCCAGCACCGTGCTCGACGCGCCATGCGGCGTTGCTCCTCCTTGCGGGCAGGAGCCCGCTGCGTCGTCTCGCCTTGCCTGGCACGCCGATCACGGCGCTGGCGAGCGCATCCAACTGCCGTTTCTAGGGTCACGCGTCTTGCAGCGTCAGCAGCTCGGCGCCCTCGGCCACCTGGTCGCCGGGCGCGTACAGCAGCTCGGCGACCACGCCGTCGCGCGGTGCGGCAATCGTGTGCTCCATCTTCATCGCCTCCATCACCGCCAGCGGCTGGCCGCGGCCGACCTTGTCGCCCGCCTGCACCGCAAACGAAACCACCTTGCCGGGCATCGGCGCGGTGAGGCGCCCGCCCTCGCTGGCGGCCTCGCCGGCGTGGGCCAGCGGGTCGACCAGCGTGATGCGCGTGGCGCCGCGTGCGGTGAACACATGGGCCTGGCCGCCCAGGCGGTAGACGCTGGTGTGCACCCTGTGCTCGCCCCACTGCAAATCGATGCCGCCTTCGGTGCGCGCGACAAAGGCGAGCGCCGCGCTTTGGCCGCCCACCTGCAGCTGGTGCGCGCCGCCGCGCTGGCCATAGGTCAGCAGCGCCTGCGCCGGCTCGCCGGCGAACCCGAAGTCGAAGCGGCGCGTCAGCGGCGTGAGCGAGCGCCAGCCGTCGCGCTGGTTCCAGGGGTTGGCGCCGGGCGCGGCCTGCTCGCGCTGCAGCTGGTCGGCCACGGCGGCGGCCGCGGCCAGCGCCAGGCCCACGGGCTCCTGGTTGAACAGTGCGGCGCGCTCGCGCTCGATCAGCGCGGTGTCGAGCCGGGCGCTGGAGAACGCCTGGCTGCGCACCGCGTAGCGCAGAAACTGCAGGTTGGTGGCCAGGCCGACGATGTGCGTCTGCGCCAGCGCTTCGTCCAGCCGCGCCAGCGCCTGCTCGCGCGTGTCGCCGTGCACGATGAGCTTGGCGACCATCGAATCGTAGAACGGGCTGATCGCGTCGCCCTCGCGCACCCCGTCGTCAAAGCGCACGTCGCCGCGCGCGAACGCCGTGTGCGCCGGCTTGCGGTAGACGGCCAGCTGGCCGGTGGCGGGCAGAAACTGGTTGTCCGGGTTCTCGGCGCAGATGCGCGCCTCGATCGCGTGGCCATGGATCTTCAGCTCGCCCTGGCGCAGCGGCAGCGGCTGGCCGCTGGCCACGCGCAGTTGCCACTCGACCAGATCCAGCCCGGTGATCGCCTCGGTCACCGGGTGCTCGACCTGCAGGCGGGTGTTCATCTCCATGAAGTAGAACTTCATCTGCTCGGGCGCGTCGTAGCCGCCTGGCTGCTCGACGATGAATTCCACCGTGCCCGCGCCCACATAGTCCACGGCCTTGGCCGCGGCAACGGCGGCCTCGCCCATGCGCGCGCGCATCTCGGGCGTCATGCCGGGTGCCGGCGCCTCTTCCAGCACCTTTTGGTGGCGCCGCTGCGTCGAGCAGTCGCGCTCGAACAGATAGACCACGTCGCCCTGGCTGTCGCCAAACACCTGGATCTCGATGTGGCGCGGGCGCTGCACGTATTTCTCGACCAGCACCGCGTCATTGCCAAAGCTGTTGATCGCCTCGCGCTTGCACGACTGCAGCGCCGCGGCGAAGTCCTCGCTCTTCTCGACCAGGCGCATGCCCTTGCCGCCGCCGCCGGCGCTGGCCTTGATCAGCACCGGGTAGCCGATGGCGTCGGCCTCGCGCTGCAGCAGCGCGGGATCCTGGTCCTCGCCCTGGTAGCCCGGCACCAGCGGCACGCCGGCCTTGGCCATCAGGCGCTTGGACTCGGCCTTCAGGCCCATGGCCTGGATGGCACTGGCGGGCGGGCCGATGAAGACCAGCCCCGCGTCGGCGCAGGCGCGGGCGAAGTCCTCGTTCTCGCTCAGAAAGCCGTAGCCCGGGTGGATGGCCTGGGCGCCGGTGGATTTCGCGGCGTCGATGATGGCCTGCCAGCGCAGATAGCTGTCCTTGGGGGCGCTGGCGCCAATGTGCACCGCCTCGTCGCAGGCGGCCACATGCTTGGCCTGGGCGTCGGCGTCGGAGTACACCGCGACGGTCTGCACGCCCAGGCGGCGGGCGGTGGCGGCGACGCGGCAGGCGATCTCGCCGCGGTTGGCAATCAGGATTTTGTTGAACATTCAGACCACCTTGGTAGAAGCGGAAAACAGCGAGGACACGCGCCGCAGCACGGCGCGCAGGAATTTGAAAAGCACGACCAGCAGCGCCACGGACAGCGCCAGCACCAGCACCAGGGCCAGCGCGAACCACAGCGGGTGCTGTACTGCCAGCCACAGCATCGCGGCGACCAGCCCGTCCTCCATGAACGACAGGCCCCAGTTGGACAGCGGCTCGGGCGAGGTGTTGGCCGCCGCGCGCGTGGTCATCTTGGTGGCCAGCGCAGTGGCCGACAGCGTGCCGCCCAATAGGCCCGCGGCCAGCGCCATGCTGGCGTTGTCGGCGCCGAATACGCCGGCCGCAAGCAAGGCGCCGGCCGGCACGCGGATGAAGGCGTGCAGCGCGTCCCAGGCGCTGTCGAGCCACGGCACCTTGTCGGCAAAGAATTCGACGAGCAGCATGAAACCGCTGGCCGCCAGCACCAGCGGGTGCTGCAGCACGGCCAGCGCCGGGGGCAGGCTCATCCAGCCCAGCGCACCGGCGGCGCCCACCAGGAAGATGACGGCGTACAGCCGCAACCCGCTGGCCCAGCCCAGCGCCGCGGCCAGCGCCAGCAGGCCGGGCATGTCCAGCCGCTGCGTGGCGTGCGCCGCCCCGTCGGCCACCGCCTGGGCGGTGTCCGCGTCGATGTGCAGGCCCACGCGGTGGAGCCATTGCACGAGGTCGAGCCAGAGCTGGTCCATGGCTGTCAGCCGTTATGCATTGCTCCCTCCCCCTCTGGGGGAGGGTTGGGGTGGGGGCTGGCTGCGCCCGGGCATTGCTGCCGGCAAGATGCCGGCGCTCCCATGTTTGGAGTTTCGGGCACGGCGGCCATCCTCACGCCAGCCAGCCCGGCTTGCGCTTTTGCAAAAAGGACTGCACGCCCTCGCGGCCTTCGTCGCTCGCGCGGATGTCGGCAATGCCCTCTACCGTCTCGGCGATCAGCTCGGCGTCGATCGCGCGCCCGGCCACGTCGAGCACCAGGGTCTTGCACGCGCGCATCGCGTTGGGGCTGGCGCTGGCCAGGGCCTTGACCAGGGTGTCCACCCGGGCGTCGAGCTGGTCGGCCGCGGCCACCTCGTGCACGAAGCCGATGCGCAGCGCTTCAAACGCGTCGAAGCGCTCGGCGGTCAGAAAGTAGCGGTGCGCCGCGCGCGCGCCCATGGCGCGTATCACGTAGGGGCTGATGGTGGCGGGGATGAGGCCGATCTTGACCTCGGACAGGCAAAAGCCCGCGGTATCGACCGCGACCGCCATGTCGCAGGCGGCCACCAGGCCCATGCCGCCGGCGTACACGTCGCCCTGCACGCGGGCGACCGTGGGCTTGGGGCATTCGTAGATCACGCGCAGCATCTCGGCGAGCTTGCCCGCGTCGGCAATGTTCTCGTCGCGCGTGTAGTCGGCCATGCGGCGCATCCAGTTGAGGTTGGCGCCGGCGCAGAATGCCGGCCCCTCGGCGGCCAGCACCACGGCGCGCACCTCGGCGCGCGCGCCGACCTCGGTGAACGCGGCGGTGATCTGGGCGATGACCTCGTCGCTGAAGGCGTTGCGCACCTCGGGCTGGGTCAGTGTGATGGTGGCGCGGTGGCCCTCGTAGCGGATGGAAAGAGCGCTCATGTCTGTCTCATTGATTCGTGGTTACATGCGGAACACGCCGAACTTCACGTCCGGCACCGGTGCGCAGCGCGCGGTGGCCAGCGCCAGCGCCAGCACGCGGCGGGTGTCGGCGGGGTCGATGATGCCGTCGTCCCACAGCCGCGCGGTGGCGTAGTAGGGGTGGCCCTGTTTCTCGTACTGGTCGCGGATCGGCGCCTTGAAGGCTTCTTCTTCGTCTGCGCTCCAGTGCCCGCCCTTGCGCTCGATGCCGTCGCGCTTGACGGTGGCAAGCACGCTGGCCGCCTGCTCGCCGCCCATCACGCTGATGCGCGCGTTGGGCCACATCCAGAGGAAGCGCGGCGAGTACGCCCGCCCGCACATGCCGTAGTTGCCGGCGCCAAAGCTGCCGCCGATGATGATGGTGAACTTGGGCACGTTGGCCGTGGCCACGGCGGTGACCAGCTTGGCGCCGTGGCGGGCAATGCCTTCGTTTTCGTATTTGCGCCCGACCATGAAGCCGGTGATGTTCTGCAAAAAGATGAGCGGAATCTTGCGCTGGCAGCACAGCTCGATGAAGTGCGCGCCCTTTTGCGCCGACTCGGAGAACAGGATGCCGTTGTTGGCAATGATGCCGACGGCCATGCCCTCGATGCGAGCGAAGCCGCACACCAGCGTCGCGCCAAAGCGCGCCTTGAACTCGTCGAACGCGCTGTCGTCGACGACGCGGGCAATGATCTCGCGCACGTCGAACGGCTTGCGCGTGTCGGTCGGGATCACGCCATACAGCTCGTGCGCGTCGTGGCGCGGCGGCTGCGCCGGCCGATCCGAGGGGGCCGGCGCGGGCGCCGCACGGTTGAGGTTCTTGACCGCGTTGCGCGCCAGCGCCAGCGCGTGCATGTCGTCCTGTGCCAGGTGGTCGGCCACGCCCGACAGGCGGGTGTGCACGTCGCCGCCGCCCAGGTCTTCGGCGCTCACCTCCTCGCCCGTGGCGGCCTTGACCAGCGGCGGGCCGCCCAGAAAGATGGTGCCCTGGTTCTTGACGATGATGGTCTCGTCGCTCATTGCCGGCACGTAGGCGCCACCGGCGGTACAACTGCCCATGACGACCGCGATCTGCGCGATGCCCTGGGCGCTCAGGTTGGCCTGGTTGTAGAAGATGCGGCCAAAGTGGTCGCGGTCGGGGAAGACCTCGTCCTGGTTGGGCAGGTTGGCGCCGCCCGAGTCGACCAGGTAGATGCAGGGCAGGTGGTTCTGCTCGGCGATCTCCTGAGCGCGCAAATGCTTTTTGACAGTGACCGGGTAGTAGGTGCCGCCCTTCACCGTGGCGTCGTTGCACACCACCATGCAGGCGATGCCATCCACCTGGCCGATGCCGGCGATCAGGCCGGCGCCCGGCGCGTCGTTGCCGTACATGTTGAGCGCCGCCAGCGGCGCGATCTCCAGAAAGGGCGTGCCGGGGTCGAGCAGCATCTGCACGCGCTCGCGCGGCAGCAGCTTGCCGCGCGCCACGTGCTTGGCGCGCGCGGCCTCGCTGCCGCCCAGCGCCACGCGCGCGACCTGGGCGCGCAAATCGTCGACCACCGCCTGCATCGCGCTGGCGTTGGCCTGGAAGTCCGCCGACCGCGGGTTCAGTTGTGTCTCCAGAATGCTCATGGCTGACCTCTTTGCTGTGGTGTTCGTGAAGGGGATAGGGGTTTTTTCACGGCCGGACGGAAAACGCGGGCGGCAGATGAAGAAAATGCTGCATGCACGCTGTTGAAATCGTCCTGCTCGTCCTGCTGCTGGGTGCGCTGACGGGCATTGTGGCCCGCTATGTGCGCGCCATCCCGCTGCCGTTGATCCAGATCGCGCTGGGCGCGTTGATCGCCTGGCCCCAGGCGGGGCTGCACATTGCCTTCGACCCGGAGCTGTTCCTGCTGCTGTTCATCCCGCCGCTGCTGTTTGCCGACGGCTGGCGCATCCCCAAGCGCGAGTTCTTCGCGCTGGCGCGGCCCATTTTGCTGCTGGCGCTGGGCCTGGTGCTGTTCACCGTGGTGGGCCTGGGCTACCTGATCCACTGGATGATTCCGGAGATGCCGCTGGCCGTGGCCTTCGCGCTGGCGGCCGTGGTCTCGCCCACCGACGCGGTGGCGGTCTCGTCGATCACGCGCAACCTGGGCATGCCCGAGAAGACCATGCATGTGCTGGAGGGCGAGTCGCTGCTCAACGACGCCTCGGGCCTGGTGGCGCTGAAGTTCGGCATCGCCGCCACGCTGACCGGCCTGTTCTCGTGGACCGACGTGGCCCGCGACTTCACCTGGATGGCCGTCGGCGGCCTGGGCGTGGGTGCGGCGATCGGCTGGGGCTTTTCTTATGCGCGCGGCACCATCACGCGCCGTCTGGGCGACGTGGCGGCCACGCAAATGGTGCTGCTGCTGGTGCTGCTGCCGTTCGCCGCCTACATCGTCGGCGAGAAGATCGGCGTGTCGGGCATTCTGTCGGTCGTCGCCGCCGGCGTGGCCACCAACTTCGGCGATCTGGAGCGCAGCAGCTACATCAGCGAGCGGCTGCAGACGGCCGGCACCTGGAGCATGGTGGAGGCGGCGTTCAACGGCGCGGTCTTTTTGCTGCTGGGCCTGCAGCTGCCGTCCATCATCGGCGTGACGCTGCACAAGGCCGGCCACGACTGGTGGATTCTGGTGGGCTACGTCGCCGCCATCTCGTTCGCGCTGCTGCTGCTGCGCTGGATCTGGCTGACGCTGGGCGTGCACGGCTCGCTCTTGCGCGCCCACCGCCAGGGCAAGATGGCCGAGCGCCCCTCGCCGCTGCTGAACCTGGCGACCACCATGGCCGGCATCCGCGGCGCGGTGACGCTGGCCGGCGCGCTGTCCGTGCCCATGTTTCTGGCGGACGGCCAGCCGTTCCCGGCGCGCGACATGCTGGTCTTCCTGGCCACCGGCACCATTTTGTTCACGCTGGTGCTGGGCTCGGCCAGCCTGCCCATCATCCTGCGCCGCCTGCCGCCGACCGCCGAGTCGCCCACGCTGCGCGAGGAGCGCCTGGCGCGCGAGCAGGCCTGCATGGCTGCCATCAGCCGGCTGGCGCTGACCGAGCAGGAGCTGCAGGATCGCGATCCCGAGTGGATCGCGATGCGCCAGGAGGTCAACGGCCACCTGACGCAGGAGTACCGCAACCGCGTCCAGCTGCTCGATGACGGCAGCGGCATGGTCTCGACCATCGAGGCGCAGCGCGAGGCGCCCGAGGTGGTGCGCCAGCGCAAGCTGCGCTACGTGCTGGAGATCGAGACCCGCCTCGACTGCATCCACGCCGAGCGGGATTTCTACTACCACGAGCGCCAGGCCCACCGCATCAACGACGAGTCGCTGCGCAACCTGGTCAGCGAGCTGGACATGCAGGAGGTGGCAATGCGCAAGCGCCTGGTCGTCGCCCGCCGCGCGGCCGGGCTGAATCCGGGCACGGGCGACGACTGGCACTAGGAGCCTGCGCGGCAGAAGCGCGTCGGCTCCCAGCGATCTTCCAGGCATGTGTGCACTCAATTTCTCAGCTTCTCAGGCCGTGGGCCCGGCGCGCAGGTCGAGTTGCTCGATCATCGCGTCGCGGATGCGGAATTTCTGGATCTTGCCGGTCACGGTCATCGGGAACTCGGCGACGAAGCGGATGTAGCGCGGCACCTTGTGGTGCGCGATCTGACCCTTGCAGAAGTCGCGGATGTCCTGCTCGGTCGGGTTGGTGCCGGGCTTGGCGATGATCCAGGCGCACAGCTCCTCGCCGTACTTCGCGTCGGGCACGCCGACCACCTGCACGTCCTGCACCTGCGGGTGGCGATACAGAAATTCCTCGATCTCGCGCGGGTACAGGTTCTCGCCGCCGCGGATCACCATGTCCTTGATGCGTCCGACGATGTTGACGTAGCCCTCGTCGTCCATCGTTGCCAGGTCGCCGGTATGCATGAAGCCCTCGGCGTCGATGGCCTCGCGCGTGCGCTCCTCGTCGCCCCAGTAGCCGTGCATCACCGAATAGCCCTGGGTGCACAGCTCGCCGGTCGCGCCGCGCGGCACGATGGCGCCGGTCTCTGGGTCGACGATCTTGACCACCAGGTGCGGCTGCACCAGGCCGACGGTCGAGACGCGCTTGGCCAGCGGCGTGTCGGTGCTGCTCTGGCAGCTCACCGGGCTGGTTTCGGTCATGCCATAGGCAATCGTCACCTCGGTCATGTTCATCTCGGCCTGCACCCGCTTCATCACCTCGATCGGGCAGGGGCTGCCGGCCATGATGCCGGTGCGCAGCGTCGACAGGTCGAACTCGGCAAAGCGCGGGTGATCCAGCTCGGCGATGAACATGGTCGGCACGCCGTGCAGGCCGGTGCAGCGCTCGGCCTGCACGGTCTCCAGCACCGACAGCGGCTCGAAGCCGTCGCTGGGGTAGACGATGGTGCTGCCATGCGTGAAGCAGGCCAGGTTGCCCAGCACCATGCCGAAGCAGTGGTACAGCGGCACCGGAATGCACAGCCGGTCGGCGCTGGTCAGCCTCATGCATTCGCCGATGAAGAAGCCGTTGTTCAGGATGTTGCGGTGCGTCAGCGTCGCGCCCTTGGGGAAACCGGTGGTGCCGCTGGTGAACTGGATGTTGATCGGGTCGGTGTTCTTGAGCTGCGCGGCAATCGCGTCGATGCGCGCATCCTGCGCGTCGCCGCGTTCCATCAGCGTGGAAAAGCGCAGCATGCCCGGCTGCTCGCTGCCCTGGCCGGCCGCGTCGATCCACACCACGCTGCGCAGCGCCGGCAGCCGCTTGGCCGCCAGCTTGCCGGGCAGGCACAGCGCGAGCTCGGGCGCCAACTCGCGCAGCATGCCAAGGTAGTCGCTGGTCTTGAATTGCGCCATGGTCACCAGCGCCTTGCAGCCGACCTTGCCCAGTGCGTATTCCAGCTCGGCCACGCGGTAGGCCGGGTTGATGTTGACCAGGATGAGCCCGGCCTGGGCCGTGGCCAGCTGCATCAGCACCCATTCGGCGTTGTTGTGCGACCAGATGCCGACGCGGTCGCCCGGCGTGAGCCCCAGGCCCAGCAGGGCGCTGGCCAGGCGCCGCACCTCGGCGTGCAGCTGCGCGTAGCTGTAGCGCAGGCCCTGGTGGCGGCTGACCAGCGCCTCGTGCGCGCCCTGGCGGCGGGCCATATCGGCGAAGAAGTCGCCAATCGTCTGTTCGATCAGCGCGGTGTCGGTCGCGCCTTGCGCCAGGCTGGGGGCGGGGCTGGTCATCGGTTGGTCTCCTTCATGTCCTGCGGCAGGTAGTTTCCAAGGGTACGCCGGGTCGTGATGCAGATGGGGCCAGCCAGGTTGCAATAATGGCCATCGACCCTGACCGTGCCCACCGCTGCCCGCATGTCTACGCCCGCCTTTCCTGCCGTTTCTCGCGCCCGCGCGCCACTTGCGCCGCACCAGGGCAGCGCGGTTACGCCCATGGCCTTCGTCCAGGCCGTCGTCCATGCCTATGCACTGCGCGGCATGGACGCTGCGCAGGTGCTGCAGCAGGCACAAATTGCGCCACAGGACGTGAGCGACGCCAGCCAGCGCATCACCGCCGCGCAAATGGAGTTGCTGTGCGAGGGCGCGATGCGCGGGCTGGACGACGAGGCGCTGGGCTGGTTCGAGCGCCGCCTGCCCTGGGGCAGCTACGGCATGCTGGTGCGTGCGTCGATCACCGCGCCCGACCTGGGCCTGGCTCTGGCGCGCTGGTGCCGCCACCACAACCTGCTGACCGACACCGTCGCGCTGGCGCTGCAAAGCGATGGCGCGCAGGCCGTGGTGACGCTGGCCGAGCAGAGCCCGCCGGGCGGCGACGGCGCGTTGCGCGAGTTCTGCATGGTCTCGCTGCTGCGCAACCTGCACGGCGTGGCCTGCTGGCTGATCGACTCGCGCCTGCCGCTGCTGGCAGTGGAATTTCCGTTTGCCGCGCCGGCGCACGCCGGCGTCTACCCGCTGCTGTTCCCGGGGCCGGTGCGTTTCGACGCGCCGCAGGCCCGGCTGTGTTTTGACGCGCGCTACCTGGCGCTGCCGCTGGCGCGCGACGAGGCGCAGCTGCGCCAGATGCTGCAGCGCGCGCTGCCGCTCACCGTGTTGCAGTACCGCCGCGACCGCCTGCTGGTGGCGCGCGTGCGCCAGCTGCTGGCCGCCAACCCGGCGGCCGCCCACGACGGCGAGGGCCTGGCCGCGCAGCTGCACCTGTCGGTGCGCACGCTGCACCGCCAGTTGCGCGAGCAGGGCGCGTCGCTGCAGCAGCTCAAGGACGAGGTGCGCCGCGCGCGCGCCATTGAGCTGCTGCAGCGCACGCGCCGCCCGGTCAAGCAGGTGGCGCAGGCGGTGGGCTTTGCCAGCGAGAAGAGCTTCATCCGCGCGTTTCGCGGCTGGACCGGCCAGTCGCCCACGCAGTTGCGCGTGCAGGCGCAGGGCCGGGGCGCGTGAGCGCGCCGCGCCTGCCGGCGGCGGTCAACGCAGGAACTTGCCGTCGGCGTCGATGATGGACAGATCGACGTAGTCCAGCCCGGTGTGGCTGTTCGTGCCGTAGCTGATGCGCATGCCGCCCAGGTCGAAGTTCTGGATCGACTCCAGCGCCTCGCGGATGGCTGCGCGCGAGGGTTTGGGGCCGGCGCGGCGCAGGCCCTCGACGAGCACCCTGGCGTTGACGAAGCCTTCGACCATTGCAGGTGTCAGTTCGGCCAGGCCCCGAGCCTTGACCAGTGCCTGCGCCTCGCGGATCACCTCGTGGCTCACCGAGCGCTCGAACGGGAACACCTGCGTGACCACCACGCCGCGCGCGTCCTCGCCCAATGCCTTCACGAAGCCGCCCGAGGCGTTGTTCGACAGCGTGAGGATCTGTCCCTTCACGCCCGCCGCGCGCAGCGCCTTGATGCCGTCGACCACGGCCGAGCCGGTGCCGATCACGAACACCGCCTGCGGCGACGCCTTTGCGGCACGCGGTGCGATGGCGCTGAAGTCGGGCTTGCTGCGATCGAACTTCTCGATGAACGCGGCCTGCATGTTGTTGGTCTGAAAGCCCCGCTTCGCGCCTTCCAGCGCGTCGGCCCCGAAGGTGTCGTCCACGTGGACCACGCCAATGTGTTTTATGCCGAGGATTTTCAGGTGGGTGATGGCGCGCACCACCTCCAACTGGTAGGGGGCGCGCACGTTGAATATCTGCCGCTGCAGCGGCCGGTGCAGCGCCATGGCGCCGGTGGAGGGGCCCACGAGCACGACGCCGTATTTGTCCAGCAGCGGCAGGATGCCCTGCGTGTGCGGCGTGCCGCGCGTCATGAACAGCGCCAGCACGTTCTTCTCCTCGATCAGTACGCGGGCGTTCTCCAGCGTGAGCTTGGGGTCGAACTGGTCATCAAGCGCGGCCAGCTCGATCTTCTGGCCATTCACGCCGCCCCTGGCGTTCACCGCGTCGAAGTACAGGGCGGCGCCGCCCATCGATTCCTTGACGGTCGCGGCGGCGGAGCCGGTGATGCCCACCGTCTGGCCGATGAGCAGTTGGGCTTGTGCGGGAATCCAGAGCAGGGCGGCCAGGGCCCAGCCGGCCCAGGTGCTGACATTACGGAGTTGCATGTTTCCACACGTTTCGCGAGTAACGATAGTTTTCAAAGTGTACGGGACGATCCGCTGTTGGCAAAGGTGGCAATACGCGTGTCCCGGAGATGGGGCGTTGCCGGCTCCTAGAATGTTCCGCCTGTTTTGCAAAGACCTCTTCCATGACACAGCCGCACGGCCTGATCCGCATCCATGGTGCGCGCCAGCACAACCTCAAGAACATCGACCTCGACATCCGCACCGGCGAGCTGACGGTGGTCACCGGCCCCAGCGGCTCGGGCAAGTCCAGCCTGGTGTTCGACACGCTGTACGCCGAGGGCCAGCGCCGCTACGTCGAGACCTTCAGCGCCTATGCGCGCCAGTTCCTCGACCGCATGGACAAGCCGGCGGTGGACAAGGTCGAGGGCGTGCCGCCGGCGATTGCCATCGACCAGACCAACCCGGTGCGCTCCAGCCGCTCGACGGTCGGCACGATGACCGAGCTGAACGACCACCTGAAGCTGCTGTTCGCGCGCGCCGGCCGGTTGTTCGACCGCGTCAGCGCCCAGCCGGTGCGCCACGACAGCGCGCAAAGCATTTACGACGAGCTGCTGGCGCGCTGCGCCGCGCAGGGCGACCCGCGCATCGTGCTGACCTTTGCGGTCGAGCTGCCCGAGAACGTCAGCGCCGAGCAGCTGCAGCAGTGGCTGTCGGCCAGCGGCTTCACCAAGGTGCAGGCCGAGCGCGCCGCCGGCGGCAAGAAGCTGCTGGACGTGGTGGCCGACCGCTTTCGCATCGCCGGCACCGAGCGCGCCCGGGCCATGGAGGCCATCGAGCTGGCGCTGCTGCGCGGCGGCGGGCGCATGGCCGTCTACCGGCTGCGCGACGACGGCGAGCCTGAGATTTGGCGCTTCTCCACCGGCCTGCACTGCCCCGACACCGACCTGCGCTACAGCGAGCCGATCGCGTCGATGTTCTCGTTCAACTCGGCCGTCGGCGCCTGCGAGGCTTGCCGCGGCTTTGGCCGGGTCATCGGCGTCGATTGGGGCCTGGTCATCCCCAACGACAAGCTGACACTGCGCGGCGGCGCGATCAAGGCCATCCAGACGCCGGCCTGGCAGGAAATCCAGGACGACCTGCTGCGCTACGCCGAGGCGGCAGGCATTGCGCGCGACACGCCCTGGTACAAGCTCACCGCCGAGCAGCAGCGCTGGGTCATCGAGGGCACGCCGGATTTTCGCGAGGGCAACTGGAACCGCCAGTGGTATGGCATCCGCCGCTTCTTCGCCTACCTGGAGACCAAGGCCTACAAGATGCACATCCGGGTGCTGCTGTCCAAATACCGCAGCTACACCACCTGCCCCAGCTGCGCCGGCGCGCGCCTGAAGACCGAAAGCATGCTGTGGCGCGTGGGCAGCAAAACGGATGCCGACGCGGTGCTGGCGCCGGAAAAGCGCTTCATGCCCCAGGGCGTGCAGTGGACGCGCGAGCAGCTGGAGCAGCTGCCCGGCCTGTGCCTGCATGACCTGATGCTGCTGCCGCTGGAGCGGCTGGCGCGGTTTTTTGCGCGGCTGCAGCAGGGGGACGCGCCGGCCGATCTTGCCGTGCCCGCAAGCGACGTGGGCGCCGCAGCGCGCAGCGCCGATGCCCAGGCGCTCAAGCTCATCCTGGACGAGATCCTGGCGCGCGTGAAATACCTGTGCGACGTGGGCATCGGCTACCTGACGCTGGACCGGCAAAGCCGCACGCTGAGCGGCGGCGAGGTGCAGCGCATCAACCTGACGACCGCGCTGGGCACCAGCCTGGTCAACACGCTGTTCGTGCTCGACGAGCCCAGCATCGGCCTGCACCCGCGTGACATGGACCGTATCAACCAGGCCATGCTGCGCCTGCGCGACGCGGGCAACACCCTGGTCGTCGTCGAGCACGACCCGGCCGTCATGCTGGCGGCCGACCGCGTGATCGACATGGGCCCCGGCCCGGGCCAGCTGGGCGGGCGCATCGTGTTCGACGGCACGGTCGAACAGCTGCGCCGCGCCGACACACTGACCGGCCAGTACTTGGGCGGGCGGCGCACCATCACCAGCGGCGCGGCGCGGCCGGTGCAGCCGGGCACGCCGCGGCTGATCCTGGAGGGCGCGCATGCGCACAACCTGCGCGGCATCGACGTGGCGTTCCCGCTGCAGCGCTTGGTCACCGTCACCGGCGTGTCGGGCTCGGGCAAGTCCACGCTGATCCAGGACATCCTGGCGCCGGCGCTGCTGCGCCAGTTCGGCAAGGCGACCGAGGCGCCGGGCGCGCATGACCGCCTGCTGGGCTTCGACCACCTGAGCGACGTGGTGTTCGTCGACCAGTCGCCGATCGGCAAGACCGCGCGCTCCAACCCGGCCAGCTACGTTGGCGCGTGGGACGCGGTGCGCGAGATCTTCGCCAACGCGCCGCTGTCGCGCGAGCGCGGCTACACCGCGGCCAAGTTCAGCTTCAACAGTGGCGATGGGCGCTGCCCGACCTGCGGCGGCTCGGGCTTCGAGCATGTGGAGATGCAGTTCCTCAGCGACGTCTACCTGCGCTGCCCCGACTGCAACGGCCGGCGCTACCGCCCCGAGGTGCTGGAGGTGCGCATCGAGCGCGGCGGCCGCGTGCTCAGCGTGGCCGACGTGCTGGAGCTGACGGTGAGCGAGGCGGCCCAGTTGTTTGCCCGCGACCGCGAGGTGGTGCGCGCGCTGGCGCCGATTGTCGACGTGGGCCTGGAATACGTGCGCCTGGGCCAGCCGGTGCCGACGCTGTCGGGCGGCGAGGCGCAGCGCCTGAAGCTTGCCGGCTTTCTGGCCGAGGCGGCCCGCACCGCCGCCAGCAGCCGCCAGCCGCTGGCGCGCAAGGGCACGCTGTTTCTGTTCGACGAGCCGACGACCGGCCTGCACTTCGACGACATCGCCAAGCTGATGCGCGCACTGAGAAAGCTGCTGGACGCCGGCCACTCGCTGATCGTCATCGAGCACAACCTGGACGTGATCGCTGCGTCCGACTGGGTGATCGACCTGGGTCCCGAGGGCGGCGAAGGCGGCGGCCAGCTGGTCGCCCAGGGCACGCCGCAGGACTTGCGCGAGCACCCGGACTCCCATACCGGCGCGGCGCTGAGGCAGTATGCGCAGGCCATCGGCGCGCCGCAGGCGGCGCTGGTGGCTGCCGAGCCTCGCCTGGCCTATGCACGGCCGCGCGCAGCGGTCATGCAGAGCATCGATATCGTCCGCGCGCGCGAGCACAACCTCAAGAACCTCAGCGTCTCGATTCCGCGCGGCAGGTTCAACGTGGTCACCGGCGTGTCGGGCTCGGGCAAGTCCACGCTGGCCTTCGACATCCTGTTCAACGAGGGCCAGCGCCGCTACCTGGAGAGCCTCAACGCCTATGCACGCTCCATCGTCCAGCCCGCGGGCCGGCCCGAGGTCGACGCGGTCTACGGCATTCCGCCGACGGTGGCCATCGAGCAGCGGCTGTCGCGGGGCGGGCGCAAGAGCACCGTGGGCACCGTCACCGAGGTCTGGCACTTTCTGCGCTTGGCTTACGTCAAGCTGGGCATGCAGCACTGCATTCATGACGGCGCGAAGGTGGAGCCGCAGAGCGCGGACAGCATCGTCGCCCAGGTGCTGCGCGACTACCGCGGCCAGCACGTCGGGCTGCTGGCGCCGCTGGTCGTCAACCGCAAGGGCGTGTACACCGAGTTGGCCGACTGGGCGCGCCCGCGCGGCTACACGCATCTGCGCGTCGACGGCGCATTTCTGCCGACGACCGGCTTTCCGCGCATCGACCGCTTCAAGGAGCACAACATCGAGCTGCCGGTGTTCAGCCTGGACGTGCTGCCCGAGAACGAGGCGCTGCTGCGCGAGCAGCTGGAGCACGCGCTGCTGCTGGGCAAGGGCGTGGTGCAGGTCATCAGCGCGCTGGACGGCCTGCAGCAGGCGCTGGAGCAGGGCCTGTCGACGGCGGGCATCGGCAGCGTGCAGGCGTTCTCCACGCTGCGCGCCTGCCCGGTGTGTGCCACCAGCTACGCCGAGCCCGACCCGCGCCTGTTCTCGTACAACAGCAAGCACGGCTGGTGCCCGGACTGCGTCGGCACCGGCGTGCGGCTCAACCGCGAGCAGCGCAAGCTGCTGGACGACACCCAGCTGGCCGACAAGGACAAGGGCCGCGAGCAAAGCTTTGCCGAACCCGACGTCGAGGACGTCAGCGACCAGGCCTGCCCCAGCTGCGACGGCACGCGCCTGAACCCTGTGGCGCGCGCGGTGCGCTTTGCCGGCGAGCCGATCACCGCAGTGGCGCGGCTGTCGGTCAGCGAGGTGCGCGCGTGGATCGCGGGCCTGCAGCTCGATGGCCGCGCCGCCGAGATCGCGCGCGACCTGCTGCCCGAGATCGCCAGCCGGCTGGAGTTTCTGGAAGAGGTCGGCCTGTCCTACCTGACGCTGGACCGCGGCGCGCCGACGCTGTCGGGCGGCGAGGCACAGCGCATCCGCCTGGCCGCGCAGCTGGGCAGCAACCTGCAGGGCGTGTGCTACGTGCTCGACGAGCCCACCATCGGCCTGCACGCGCGCGACAACCACATCCTGCTGAACGCGCTGCACAAGCTGGGCGACAAGGGCAACACGCTGGTCGTCGTCGAGCACGACGAGGACACGATACGCCGCGCCGACCACATCATCGACATCGGCCCCAGCGCCGGCAAGCGCGGCGGGCGGCTGATCGCCGAAGGCAGCGTCGCCGACCTGGAGGCCGCGCCCGACTCGCAGACCGGCCGCTATCTGCTGCATGCGATGCGCCATCCGCTGCAGGCGCGCCGCGCGGTCTTGCTCCCTCCCCCAGAGGGAGAGGGAGTGAACACCGGCGCTGCCACTTCCTCGCCCCCAGCAGGGGGAGAGGGCCGGGGTGAGGGAGTATCCGCTCCCGCGCTGCAGTGGCTCACCGTGCGTGGCGCCCACCTGCACAACCTGCAGAACGTCACCGCGCGCGTGCCGCTGCAGCGGCTGGTGGCGGTCACCGGCGTGTCCGGCTCGGGCAAGTCCACGCTGGCGCGCGACGTGCTGCTGGCCAACGTGGCCGCCTGGGTCGGCCAGCGCCAGACCAAGGCAGGGCGCGAGGCCATGGATCTGCACGGCAAGGCGCCGCCGCTCGTCGGCTGCACCGGGCTGTCGGGCTTCGAGGGCATCGACCGTGTGCTCGAAGTCGACCAGACGCCGATCGGCAAGACGCCGCGCTCCTGCCCCGCGACCTACATCGGCTTCTGGGACCAGGTGCGCCGCCTGTTCGCCGAGACGCTGGAAGCCAAGGCGCGCGGCTACGCGCCGGGGCGCTTCTCGTTCAACACCGGCGCCGGGCGCTGCCCCTCCTGCGAAGGCCAGGGCATGCGCACCATCGCGATGAGTTTTCTGCCCGACGTCAAGCTGCCCTGCGAGGTCTGCCACGGCGCGCGCTTCAACCCCGAGACGCTGGCCGTCACCTGGCGCGGCAAGCACATCGGCGAGGTGCTGCAGATGGAGGTCGACGAGGCCGTCGGGTTCTTCGCGTCAATGCCGTCCATCGCCCACCCGCTGCAACTGCTGCAGGACGTGGGCCTGGGCTATCTGACGCTGGGCCAGCCCAGCCCGACGCTGTCGGGCGGCGAGGCGCAGCGCATCAAGCTGGTGACCGAGCTGTCCAAGGTGCGCGACGACGTGACCCGCCGCGGCCAGAAGCCGCCGCACACGCTGTACGTGCTCGATGAGCCGACGGTGGGCCTGCACATGGCCGACGTGGACAAGCTGATCCGCGTGCTGCACCGCCTGGTCGACGGCGGCCACAGCGTCGTCGTCATCGAGCACGACCTGCACGTCGTCGCCGAGGCCGACTGGATCATCGACCTGGGCCCCGAGGGCGGCAGCGGCGGCGGGCGCATCGTCGCGGCAGGCACGCCCGAGGAGCTGGTGGCGGCGGGGACGCACACCGGCCTGGCATTGGGGCCGGTGCTGGCGAGGGGATGAGGGGCCAGTGCCAGTTCAACTGGTTGCAATAACACCGCTTTCCCGGTTCGTGCACGCTCCAAGGGTAGTCATGCATGCACTGCCGCCGCGGACAGCTGATCCGCATGCGCCGCGCAGACCTCGCAGAATGTGGCGCTGACGCGCCCATCGTCCGCTGCGGCACGCCAGAAATCCCGCGCTGCGCTCCATGCCGCGTGCCACACCGCGCACTGGGGCGGCAGCGGCAGGGGCGGCTCGAACGTCCGCATCGGCACCTCGCCGCCGGGCAGCGGCGCGTGCAGCATGGGCAGCATGTCGTCGTCGGACCAGGCCTGCGGGTCGGGCGCGACGCCCAGGGCGTGGTGCTCGGCGCGGGCGAACAGGCGGCCCATGTAGCCCTGCGGTCGCATGTCGTGCAGCAGATAGGGCAGGCCGGGCCACCAGCCGTCGCGTGCCTCGTCAGGGACTGGCCAGCCGCTGCCGGCCAGCGGCATCCAGCAGCCACCGCCCTGCAGCGGCGTCAACTGCGTCAGCAGTTCGGCCTGGCCCTGGGGGTTGAACGGCGCAGATGGGCAAGTCGGCCAACATGCCCCGGCCGGCGTGCAGCGGGCGGCAGGCGCTGCAGCGTGGGCACGCTCACGCCCAGATCCGCGGCCAGGTCGGCCGCTGCCGCGGGCGCGCGCCGGGTTTCTGGCTCAACCCAGGCTTGGCATGGGCAGGCGTGGCTGCATTTGCATTTACATCGGCAAACCCGTAGTCCATTGGCCCTATTGAGAGGAGGGGAGCTCGTTTGTACTCTGTACCGTCCACAAACGAGGAGACAGTTCCATGAAACATGTATTGCGAATGCTGGGCATCGCCGCGGGCTTTGCCTTGGCCAGCCATGCAGCCATGGCCGATTCCATTTCACCCGAGACCTTCTCGGCGACTCTGGGTGTCGGTGAATCCATCACCATTACCAAGACGGTCGTCATCTCCAAAGAGGCGCCAACATCGGCGCTGGTTGACGTGAAATTCGTCGCCGACACCACGGGCTCGATGGGAAGCATCATCAATCAGGCGAAAGCGAACGCGACTTCCATCATGGGCAACGTCGCCGGTTACGGCGACGCCCAATTCGGTGCCAGTGAATACAAGGACCGAGGGGATACCTACGTCACCAAGGTTAACCAGGCGCTGACGTCCGATACGGCCGCGGTACAGACGGGAATCAACACGTGGGTTGCTGGCGGGGGCGGTGACGGACCCGAGGCCAACCTGATTGCGCTCAAGGAGCAGGCAGAGGCCAGCGACTGGCGCGCTGGGTCGCACCGGTTCATCGTCCAGTTCGGCGACGCTCCCGGGCATGAGGGTGGCTTGTACTACCCAACGCTGAACGAAACAATCGGCGCATTGAAGGACAACAACGTCAAGGTGCTGGTCGTCGGTACCAACGCGATGAACGCTAACTGCTCTGATTGCACGCCCGATGCGGCAATGACGATCGCCACTGAGACTGGCGGCTCTTTCAATCTGTTCGGCAGCGCGGACATTGCAACGTTGATACAGAACGCGATTGGAGAGGCCTTCGATACCTACACCAATGTCGCGCTTGGCCTGGTCGGCGCGACGCCCGGCGGCGTTGAGGTGAGCTTTGATCCGGTGTCCTATTCCGGTTCCTGGGACCGCTCGGAAGACCGCACCTTCACGTTCAACATGACGTTGACGGGCCTGATGGCCGGCACCTACGACTTTGGCGTGGGCGCCTTTGTGGATGGCGGGCAGGTGGCGCTGGAGAAGGACTACATCACGGTCGTTGGCTCGGTATCCGAAGTGCCGCTGCCGGGCGCTCTGCCCATGTTGCTGGGTGCTTTCGGCCTGCGCAGCGCCGCACTGCGCCGCCGTCGCCGCAATCTGGGCTGATCCAAGCCAACCTGCTGGGGCAGAATGGGGCGGCACGGTGCCGCCCCATTTTGTTGAGGGCTGCACCATTTTGTATTCGACCTGAAAGCTGACCATGCAAGTTTTTTCGTTGCGAGCCGTCCTGCTGTCCTTGCCGCTGCTTTTTGCCATGGTCCAGGCGAACGCCATGACGGTCGACCTGACCCAGGGCGTGATGGGCATGGGGAAAATGGCGGCCCAGCGCGGCCCGCTGGACGAGGCGGTGGAGCTGATCCAGTCGGGCAAGGCCGCGGACGCTGAAAAACTGGCCCGCCGCGTGATCAAGGAGTCACCGCAATCGGCGCCCGCGCATGAGGTGCTGGGCATTGCGCTGGCACTGCAGAACAAGGTGCCCCAGGCCATCGAGGCCTTGCAGCGCTCGGTCAAGATCGATCCCGACCAGTACACCGCATGGACGAAGCTCGGCGACATCGCGACGGCAATGGGTGAGGAGGACAAGGCCTTCTCGTTCTACCAGGAGGCCACCAAGATCGCCCCCGGAGACAGGCTTGCCAACCAGCGCATTGGCCTGTACCTGGCGCGCCATGGCGCCGTCGAGCCTGCGATCGTGCATCTGGAAAAAGGCGTGGCGGGACTTGCGCAAACCACCCCTGGCCTGCGCGTGGATCTGGCGCACCTGTACCTGCGCGACGGGCGGCCCGAGCAGGCCCTGGAGTTGCTCAAACCGTGGGATGAAGCCAACAGCGGCGGCAAGGACGTGCCTGCGCCGGCCCTTGTGGCGCTGGGGGATGCCTGGCTGGCGTCCGGCGATCCGGCCAAGGCGGCGGCGCGCTATCGCACTGTTTTGACCCGGCAGGAGCACGCCAAGGACGTGCCTGCGCTGCTGGGCCTTGGCCGTGCCCAGCGCGCCCAGCAGCAGTGGGGCGATTCCATCGCGACCCTGACCCAGGCGAGCACGATCGCGCCCCAGGATCCCGCCCCTGCGCTGGAACTGGCCGTCAGCGAGGCGGCTTCGGGTGCCGGCGATGCTGCGCAGCAGCGCCTGGATAGGCTGGTGGAGCAAAAGCGCAAGCCCGGCGTCGACACGCTGGCCGCCGCCGCCAGGCTGTATGCCGGCATGGGTGCCTACGACAAGGCGCGCGACACGTTTGCACGGGCGATTGCCGGGCAGCCGGGCGATCCCTCGCTGCGCGCCGGCATGGCCCTGGTGCTGCTGCGCCAGGGCGATACGAAGGCCGCGCTTGCGCAGTCGCGCAAACGGCTGGAACTGGCGCCGGACGACGTGGATGCCGCCTTCATGGTCGGCATGCTGGAAGAAGGCGCGGGTGACAAGCGCAGCGCCGCGACGTATTACGAGCGCGTGCTCAAGACGTCGCCCGAGCACTGGGCCAGCCTGAACAACCTGGCGCTGCTGCGCCTGGGAGAGGGCCGCAAGGACGAGGCGCTTTCATTGGCCAGCCGCGCCGGCAAGTCGGCGCCCGACAACCCCACGGTCCTCGACACGCTGGCCCATGTCCACGAAGCCAGCGGCGACGCCAACGGTGCGGCGCGCGCGCGCCTGCGGCTTGGCGAGCTGTACCTGAACGAGAACCGTGCCGAAGACGCCAGGAAGGTGCTGAAAAAAGCGGCACGCGAGGCCACCGATGCGGCGCTGCGTGCGCAGATCGAGGCCAGGCTCGAAAACCTCTGAAACCGGCCTGCCGCAGCACAATCAGCTCGGCGCCAGCGCCGGCCCCGCGCAGCGCTGCTGCAGGTGCTCCAGAGCCTCCTGCACCTGGTCGACCAGCACCAGGCACAGGTCGCCCGGCTGCAGGCGCGCCAGCGCGTGGTCGATGGCGAGGAATTCGCCGTGGATCTCGGTCACGTAGCTGGTGCGCGGCGCGTTCTGCAGGCCCTGGTGCAGCAGCGCCAGCACCTCGCCGTCGGCGCGCCCGCGCTGGCAGGCGTCCTGGTAGAGGATGACTTCGTCGAAGGCCTCGCCCAGGATGCGCGTCTGCGCGGTGATGTCCTCGTCGCGCCGGTCGCCGGCGCCACTGATGACCACGCTGCGCCGGTTGGCCGGCATGCCCTGCACCGCCTGCACCAGCGCGCGGATGGCGTCGGGGTTGTGGCCGTAGTCGGCAATCAGCGTGGCGCCGTGGTAGTGCATGACGTTGAAGCGCCCGGGCGCGTTGTCGCTGTCGTTGACGAAGCTGGCCAGGCCGCGGCGGATCGTGTCCCAGGGCAGGCCGATGGCCCAGGCGGCGGCGACGGCGGCCATGGCGTTGTCGATCTGGAAGGCGATGGTGCCGCCGTGCGTGAGCGGGATGTCGCGCAGCGGCACGCTTTCCCGCCACGAATCCTCGGCGGCGACGATGTGCTCGCCCTCGACGTAGACCACGCGCTGGCCCTGGGCGCGGTGCGTGGCCATCAGCGGGTGGTGGCGGTCGTGGGCGAAGAAGATGACCTTGCCCGGGCAGACCGAGGCCATGGCCGCGACGTGCGGGTCGGCGGCGTTGAGCACGGCCCAGCCGGTGGCGGGCGTGACGTTCTGCACGATGACGCGCTTGAGCACGGCAACGTCTTCCACCGTGGTGATGAAGTTCAGTCCCAGGTGGTCGCCCTCGCCGACGTTGGTGACCACCGCGACCTGGCAGCGGTCGAAGCCCAGGCCCTCGCGCAAGAGCCCGCCGCGCGCGCATTCGAGCACGGCGGCGTCGGTCTCGGGGTGGAACAGCGCGTTGCGTGCGCTCCTGGGGCCGGAGCAGTCGCCGCTGTCGATCTGGTGGCCGTTGACGTAGACGCCGTCGGTGTTGGTCATCGCTGTGCGCCAGCCGTGGGCGGCAAACAGGTGGGCGATCAGGCGCGTCGTCGTCGTCTTGCCGTTGGTGCCGGTGACGGCGACCAGCGGCACGCGCCCGTCCTCGCCCGGGGGAAAGAGGGCGTCGACCATGGGTGCACCGACGTTGCGCGCACGCCCGAACGAGGGCGACAGGTGCATGCGCAGGCCGGGTGCGGCGTTGACCTCGACGATGCCGCCGCCCTGGTCTTCCAGCGGGCGCAGCATCGACTCGCAGATCACGTCGACGCCGCAGATGTGCAGGCCAATCGTCTGCGCCGCCTCGATGGCGCGCGCGGCGATGTCGGGGTGAACGTCGTCGGTCACGTCGGTGGCGCTGCCGCCGGTGGACAGGTTGGCGTTGTGGCGCAGCACCACGCGCTGGCCGCGCGCGGGCACGCTCTCGGGGCTCAGGCCCTCGGCGGTCAGGCGCGCCAGCGCGATCTCGTCCAGGCGGATGCGGGTCAGCGCCGTGCCGTGGCCGCTGCCGCGGCGCGGGTCGCGGTTGACCTCGTCAACCAGCTCGCCAATGGTGTGCACGCCGTCGCCCAGCACCTGCGGCGGGTCGCGCCGCGCGGCGGCCACCATGCGGTCGCCGACGATGAGCAGGCGAAAGTCATGGCCGGGCAGAAAGCGCTCGACCATGATCTCGTCGCCGTACTCGCGCGCCGTCGCGTAGGCGGCGTCCAGCTGGGCGCGGGTGGCGATGTTCACCGTCACGCCCTTGCCCTGGTTGCCGTCCTGGGGCTTGACGACGACCGGCAGGCCGACCTCTTCGGCCACGGCCCAGGCGTCGTCCGCGCTGGCCACCGGCCGGCCCAGCGGCACCGGCACGCCGGCGGCGTGCAGCAGGCGCTTGGTCAGGTCCTTGTCCTGCGCGATCGACTCGGCCACCGCGCTGGTGGCGTCCAGCTCGGCCGCCTGGATGCGCCGCGCCCGCGCGCCCCAGCCCAGCTGCACCAGCGAGCCGCGCGTGAGCCGGCGCACCGGAATGCCGCGCGCGCGCGCCGCGTCGACGATGGAGCCGGTGGACGGACCGACGCGCTCGTCCTCGTCCAGCTCGCGCAGCTCGGCAATCGCCTGGTCGGCGTTGAAGGGCGCGTCGGCCAGCGCCGTCTCGACCAGCGCGGCGGCCTGTTCCAGCGCGCGGCGGCCGACGGCCTCCTCGGTGTATTCGACGACGACCTGGAAGGTGCCGTGCTCCACCGTCTCGTGCGTGCGGCTGAAGGTGACCGGGCAGCCGGCCTGCGCCTGCAGCTGCAGCGCGGCGGTCTCCAGCACGTCGGCCAGCGACAGCGGCTGGTGGGTGCCCTGGGGCTTGAGCGCGCCGATCTGCGCAAAGCGCGCGCGCAGCCGGTCTTCAAAACCGGCCAGCTGGCCGATGTCGTGCTCCTGCTCGCTGCAGCGCACGATGGTCTCGATGGCGGTGCTGCGGGTCCAGAGGTTGGGGCCGCGCAGCGCGCGGGTGCGAATGATTTCCATGGCCTTGGTCTGTCTTGTGTGGGGCGATGTGGATGCGTCAGGCGCCGGCCGTGTCGCCGTATTCAAAGGTCTTGATGCCGGCGGCGATCAGCTCGGGCGCAATGTCCAGCGCCCAGGCGCCGGCAATGGCGGCCAGCAGCGACGCGGTGTCGGGCGCGGTGCCGCTGGCGGGGGCGAGCGCCTGCAGCGTGCCCAGCACGCGCTCGCGCGCGCCGCTGGCCAGCACCACCTGGCCGGCGCGCACGAAGACCGCGCGCCCCTCGCCCTCGGCGCGGTGGGCGGCCAGCAGCGGGTTGTGCTCGTCCAGCGCATACAGCAGCACCGCGCCGTCGCACAGCTTGGCCAGCGCCGCCACCTGGGCGTCGTCGGCGTTGAGCACGCCGGCGCCGCCGTCCAGCACCACGTCGATCTGCGTGCGCAGCACCCGCGTCATCGCGGCGCGCTCCAGCACGTCGTGGTCGGCCAGCTCCTGCCAGCCGTCCATGTCGGTCACCACGCCGACCTGGCAGCGGTCGTAGGCCAGGCCTTCTTCAAGAATGGAGCGCGCCGTCGTCTGGATCACGGCGGCCTGCGCCAGCCGGTTGGTCAGCACGCGGTGGGCGCCGGCCCAGTGCGCGCAGCTGCTGCGCTGGGTGCGCCGCCCGGCCAGGAACATGCCGTCGCTGCTGGCCACGCCGGTGAGCCGCCCCGACAGCTGCAGCAGCCAGCCCACCAGGCGGGCGATGAAGGCGTTGCCCTGCGTGCCGGCAATGCCCACCAGCGGAATGCGCCCGCTGCCGGCGCCGCCTTCCGCGGGCGCAAAGAGATGGTCGACGATGGCCATGCCCACCGGGCGCGGCATGCCCACGGTGGGCTTGAGGTGCATCAGCAGGCCGGGGCCGGCGTTGACCTCGATGATGGCGCCGCCCTGCGCCTTGAGCGGGCGCGAGACGTCGGCCATCACCATGTCCATGCCGGCAATGTCCAGCCCGACGATTTTTGCCGCCAGGCAGGCGTGGTAGGCCACGTCGGGGTGAACCTCGTCGGTGCAGTCGATCGCCATGTTGCCGCTGCGCTGCAGCAGCACCTGCTGGCCCAGCGCGGGCACGGTGTCGGGCGTCACGCGCTGGCGCTTGAGCTCCAGGCGCACCGCGGGCTTGTCCAGGTCGATGCGGTCCAGCGGGTATTGCTGCTCGGGGCCGCGGCGCGGGTCCTGATTCAGCGCGTCGACCAGCGCGCGCAGCGTGGACTGGCCGTCGCCTGTGGTGTGCACCGGCTCGCCGCGGCAGGCGGCCACCACCTTGCCGCCGACGACGAGCAGCCGGTGTTCGGTGCCGGCGATGAATTGCTCGACGATGACGTCACCGTCCCCGCTCTCGGCCCGCGCCAGCGCATAGGCGGTGCGGATATCGTCCTCGTCGCTCAGCTCAAGCGTCACGCCGCGCCCGTGGTTGCCGTCGCTGGGCTTGACGGTGACCGGCAGGCCGATGTCCTGCGCCGCCTCCCAGGCGTCGTCGGCGCTTTCCACGTCGCGCCCCTCGGGCACGGGCACGCCGCAGCTGGCCAGCAGCTCCTTGGTCAAATCCTTGTCCTGGGCAATGCCCTGGGCAATGGCGCTGGTCTGGTCGCTCTCGGCGGTCCAGATGCGCCGCTGCGCCGCGCCGTGGCCCAGCTGCACCAGGTTGCCGTCGTTCAGGCGGATCGCGGGGATGCGCCGCTCGGCCGCTGCGTCGACGATGCTGGCCGTGCTCGGGCCCAGGTAGCGCTCGTCGATCACGGTCTTGATCGCGGCAATCGCTGCGTCCAGGTCGAACGCGTCGTCGTTGATCGCTGCCATCACCAGCTTGTGGCCCCAGGCCAGCGCGGTGCGCGCCACCGCCTCCTCGGGGCAGCGAAACACCATGCGGTAGACCCCGCGGCGCGAGATCTCGCGCGTCTGGCCGAACTCGGCCGGCATGCCCGCCAGGTTCAACAGCTCGATGATGACGTGCTCCAGCACGTGGCCCATCCAGGTGCCGCCGGTCAGGCGCTGGATGAAGCCGCCGCGCTCGCCCACGCCGCAGTGGTGCTCGACCAGGTCGGGCAGCCAGGCCGTCAGGCGCTCGTTGAAGCCGGGCAGTTTGTGCGACGGCCAGTCCTCCAGCGCGCCCAGGTCGAGCCAGACTTCAAGCACCGGGCGGTAAGTCCAGACGCTGGGGCCGCGCAGATAAGTGGTGCGCAGCAGTTGGATGTCTTCAAAGCGTGCCATGGGCGGAAGGGGGTGTTTTTTGGGGGATTCAGGGGAAAGGAGCCGGATTCTCGCGCCGGCGGTCAGGGCGCGTCAGCCGCAAGCGGCCCTGGCGCGTTAAGCGGAGGTGCCTGGCGCCGTACACACTGATGCGCCACCGCAGCCTGGCCACGCAAACCTGCGCATCCCCCGAAGGGGTTGGCCGTGTCCATGACAGAAAGACAATGCAACATCACTCTTTGGTAGACGCTGTTGAGGCTGACCTGCCCGCTTTGGCGGCAGCGCGCTGGCAGGATGCCCTCGCTCCACAAGAAAACGTCCTGGCAACCCTGGAGGTTGACCTGACCCCCGATCTGCGCTTTGCGCCCGGTGCGCTGGCGCTGACCGGCCAGCGCCTGCTCTCGCGCGACGCAGGCGGCGCGCTCGGCGCCCAGGTGCTGGCGCCCGGCATGCAACTGCACCTGACCGAGACCGCCGGCGTCGGAACGCTGGCGCTGCACGACGACGAGCGCCAGATCGCGCTGTGGCGCTTCACGCTGGCGCGCCAGTCGCAGGCGGTGGCGCTGCAGCAGGCCTTTGTCCAGTGCATCGCGCACCTGGAGCGTGGCCAGGCCTGGCAGGGAGAAGGCGAGGGGGACGAGCAGCCGCGCTGCGAGACCTGCGGCCAGCTGCTGCCCGCCGGCAGCGACGAATGCCCGGTCTGCGCGCGCCGCCAGGCCGCGCCCACCTCGACCTGGGTGCTGCTGCGCCTGTGGCGCTTTGCCCGTCCGTACAAAAAGCAGCTGGCCGCCGGCTTTGCGCTGACGCTGGCCAGCACCGCGGCCACGCTGGTGCCGCCCTATATGACCATCCCGCTGATGGACGACATCCTGATTCCCTACCAGGACGGCAAGGACATTCCAGTCTCGCTCGTCGCGATGTACCTGGGCGGGCTGCTGCTGGCGGCGCTGCTGGCCTGGGGCCTGGGCTGGGCGCGCACCTATGTGCTGGCGCTGGTGTCCGAGCGCATGGGCGCCGACCTGCGCACCGCCACTTACGAGCACCTGCTGCGCCTGTCGCTGGACTACTTCGGCAGCAAGCGCACCGGCGACCTGATGGCACGCATAGGCTCGGAGACCGACCGCATCAACGTCTTCCTGTCGCTGCACGCGCTGGACTTCGCCACCGACGTGCTGATGATCGTGATGACCAGCGCCATACTGATCTCGATCAACCCCTGGCTGGCGCTGGTCACGCTGGTGCCGCTGCCCATCATCGCCTGGCTGATCCACAACGTGCGCGACCGCCTGCGCACCGGCTTCGAGAAGATCGACCGCGTCTGGAGCGAGATCACCAACGTGCTGGCCGACACCATTCCGGGCATCCGCGTCGTCAAGGCCTTTGCCCAGGAGGGGCGTGAGGCCAAGCGCTTTCGCAAGGCCAACCTGCGCAGCCTGCAGGCCAACGACCGGCTCAACCGCGTCTGGAGCCTGTTTGCGCCCACCGTCTCGCTGCTGACCGAGATCGGCCTGCTCATCGTCTGGGCCTTCGGCATCTGGCTGGTGGCGCGCCACCAGATCACCGTGGGCGTGCTGGCCGCCTTCATCGCCTATATCGGGCGCTTCTACACGCGGCTGGACTCGATGAGCCGCATCGTCTCGGTCACGCAAAAAGCGGCGTCGGGCGCCAAGCGCATCTTCGACATCCTGGACCACGTCAGCAACGTGCCCGACCCTGAGCAGCCGGTGCAGCTGGCGCAGATCCAGGGCGGCATCACGCTGCGCCGGCTGGGCTTTCGCTATGGCAGCCGCACCGTCATCAAGAGCCTGTCGCTGGACATCCGTCCGGGCGAGATGATCGGCCTGGTCGGCCATAGCGGCTCGGGCAAGAGCACGCTGGTCAACCTGATCTGCCGTTTCTACGACGTGAGCGACGGCGCCATCGAGGTCGACGGCGTCGACATCCGCCGCATGGCCGTGACCGACTGGCGCCGCCACATCGGCCTGGTGCTGCAAGAGCCCTTCCTGTTCTTCGGCACGATTGCCGAGAACATCGCCTACGGCAAGCCCGGCGCCACGCGCGCCGAGATCATCGCCGCGGCGCGCGCCGCGCACGCGCATGAGTTCATCCTGCGCCTGCCCCAGGGCTACGACTCGCTGGTCGGCGAGCGCGGCCAGAGCCTGTCGGGCGGCGAGCGCCAGCGCATCAGCATTGCGCGCGCGCTGCTGATCGACCCGCGCGTGCTCATCATGGACGAGGCCACCTCGGCCGTGGACACGCAGACCGAGAAGGAAATCCAGAAGGCGCTGGACAACCTGGTGCAGGGGCGTACCACGATCGCCATCGCCCACCGCCTGTCCACGCTGCGCAAGGCCGACCGCCTGGTCGTGATGGACCGCGGCGAGATCGTCGAGGTCGGCCCGCACGACGAGCTGATGGCCCGGCGCGGCGCCTACTGGGAGCTGTACATGGCGCAGGAGCGCCGCGAAGGGCAGGAAGGCCCGCACAGTGAGGAGCAGGCGCAATGACCGAGCCCACCGTAGCAACCATCGCCGCCATCGACTGGCAGCTGCAGCGCAACGCCCATGGCCGCCTGGTGCTGACCCTGGCCGACGGCACGGTGCACGAGGGCGTCACGCCGGTGCGCGCCTTCCCGATCGAGGCGCCGCTGGACGGCCTGTCGCTGGTCGGCAGCGACGGCCACGAATGCGCCTGGGTCGAGCGCCTGGATGCGCTGCCCGCGCCGGTGCGCGCACTCATCGAGCAGAACCTGGCGGTGCGCGAGTTCGTCCCGACCATCGAACGCATCCTGGGCGTCTCCAGCTTCTCGATGCCCAGCACCTGGCAGCTGCAGACCGACCGCGGGCCGGCCACGCTGGTGCTCAAGGGCGAGGAGGACATCCGCCGCCTGGGCCAGCGCGGCCAGCTGCGCATCGCCTCCAGCGACGGCCTGCAGTTCTTCATCCGCGACGTGGCCCGGCTGGATCGCGCCTCGCGCAAGCTGCTGGAGCGGTTCCTGTAGCAGCGGGGCAGACCAGGGCAGGGAAAGCCAGGGAACAAGGAAACGGGCCGCGGGCCCGTTTTGCATATCTCCCAAGATTCCCCGGACTTTCCGCGCGCCCCGTCATTCCGACTTTCGCCGGCATGGCGGTGAGGGCGTAAACACGCCTTTATTTGTAACAAAACACAATAAAGCCTCAATTCCCCCTTTTGTTTGCCGAATCAAAGGTACGACGAGGAGGTCATTGCCACTACCGCCCATCCAGACGAACAAGAGGGACATGCCATGCCATTGCCATCCGTAGACCGCACAGCCTTGCCATGGCGCCCGCAGGGTGCGGATCTGTACTCCACCGGCGCCTCCGGCGCGGTGCCGGTGCGCCCGGTGCAGGCGGTCAACCCGGTCGAGTCGCTGGATCGCCTGGGCGAGGGCGCCGTGGTGCGCATGCCCGAGAAAACCCTCTCGCCCGAGGAGCAATACCGCGACTGGACCCTGCCCGAGGAAAAAAAGGAAGCGCCCAAGGAGGATGAGGAAATCCCCAAGCGTCCGCCGATGTACCAGCAGATGATCGACTTCATCCAGTCCATGTGGCGCGCCAGCGCCTCGGCGATCGACGCGGCGCAGGAGGTCAACCGCGTCACTACACAAGAGCGCCTGGCCCAGCAGGTCAGCAACGACGAGTCGCCCACCTACGCCGACCCCAAGATCAAGCGCGGCGGCGGCGCGTAAAGCAGGCTGCCCCGTCCATCTCCCGCATCCAGGCGAGACCTGCCACCGGGTAGGAGCGACGCCCTCGTCGCGAGGATTGCATTGGCCAGAGGGCTGGCCTCCTATATCTCGACAAGCCGCAGGCGGGCAAGCCGCGGTGGCTATCCAGGTTCCGGGTTGGACACCCCGCTGGCCACGTGGCCCGCAGGCACATGGGCGGCGGCCGACTGCACGTGGCCGCTTTGGTCGTCGAAGAAGAAATCGGGCTCGAACGCGCGCAGGAACGGCCCTTTCTCCAGCCCGCCCAGAAACATCGCCTCGTCCACCGTGATGCCCCATTGCAGCAGGGTGCGCACCGCGCGCTCGTGCGCCGGCGCGCTGCGCGCGGTCACCAGCGCGGTGCGTACGCGCATGGTCTGCGACGCCTGGGCTTGCTGCTGCAGCCGGTGCAGCGCGGCCAGTAGCGGGCGAAACGGGCCGCTGCCCAGCGGCGTGGTGGCCAGCGCCTGCTCGTGCGCCAGGAATTGCTGCAGGCCGCCGGCCTGGTAGACGCGCTCGGCCTCGTCGGAGAACAGCACCGCGTCGCCGTCGAACGCAATGCGCACCTCGTGCGGGTAGCGGTCGCCGGCGGGCGTGGCGTCGGTCATCACGCGCGCTGCCGGAAAACCCTCGGCCAGCGCCTGGCGCACGTCGGCCTCGTTGGCCGACAGAAACAGGTGGGCGCCCAGCGGGCGCAGGTAGGCAAAGGGGTTGCGTCCGCGCGTGAACACACCGCGCTCGATGGCCATGCCGGCGGCCTGGGCCGACGCGAATACGCGCAGCCCGCTGGCCGGGTCGTTGCGCGAGAGCATGACCACCTCGACGCGCTGCGCCTGGGACGTGTTGAATGCCAGCAGCTTGCGCACCAGCGCGTCGGCAATGCCCGGGCGCGCCGGTGCGTGCACGTGTTCGAGCTGGTAGCGCATGTAGGCGGCCTCGTCGCCGGCCTCGAACAGGTGGTTTTCTTCCTCGAAGTCGAACAGCGCGCGCGAGGAGATGGCCACCACCAGTTTGTCGCTGAGCGTCGCCGCCATGGTTTTCCTCCGAGAAAAAGATCAGAGCGCCTGCCGGGCCGCCGCCGCGATCTCCAGCGAGCGCAGCCGCAGCGGCGGGTCGAACACGTCGCTGACCAGCATGAACTCGTCGGCGCGCGTGGCCTGGGCCAGCGCGGCAAAGCCCTCGCGCACCGTCTGCGGCCCGCCGATCACCGCGACCGCCAGAAAGTCGGCGATCGCCTGGCGTTCCTGCGCGCCCAGGCGCTCCAGGTAGCCCTGCACCGGCGGCGGCAGCAGGCCGCGCCGCCCGGTCAGGATGCCCAGCACGCGCTGGTAGGTGCTGCTGGCCAGGTATTGCGCTTCGTCGTCGGTGGGCGCGGCCACCAGTGGCACGCCGACGATGGCGTAGGGCTTGTCCAGCACGCTGGACGGGCGAAACAGCGAGCGGTACAGATCCAGCGCCGCGTGCAGCAGGCGCGGCGCGAAGTGCGAGGCGAACGCGTAGGGCAGGCCGCGCTCGGCCGCCAGCTGCGCCGAGAACAGGCTGGAGCCCAGCAGCCAGATGGGCACCCGCGTGCCCGCGCCCGGCACCGCCACGATGGCCTGGCCCGGCTGCACCGGGCCCAGCAGGCGCTGCAGCTCGGCCACATCGCGCGGAAAGTCGGCTTCGGTCTCGAAACGGTCGCGCCGCAGCGCGCGCATGGTCGCGCCGTCGGTGCCCGGCGCGCGACCCAGCCCCAGGTCGATGCGTCCGGGGTAGATGCTGGCCAGCGTGCCGAAGGCCTCGGCCACCACCAGCGGCGCGTGGTTGGGCAGCATCACGCCGCCCGAGCCCACGCGGATATGTTGCGTGGCCCCGGCAATGTGGCCCACCAGCACGGCGGTGGCCGAGCTGGCGATGCCGGGCATGTTGTGGTGCTCGGCCAGCCAGTAGCGGGCAAAGCCCAGCGCCTCGGCCTTGCGCGCCGTGGTCACGGCAATCTCGATGGCCTGGGCCGCGGTGCCGCCCTCGCGCACGGCCACCAGGTCCAGCATGGAGAGCAGGGGTTTCTTGTTCGGTGCAGTCATGGCCGCCATTGTCACGAAGCTATAGAGGAATGCAGGCCCAGCCGCCAAAGACCGGCGCCTGCACCGGCCATTCGTGCGCCTGCGGCGTGCGCGTGGCGTGCGGGCCCAGCAGCCAGTCCACGCAGCGCGCCACGCCGGCGTGGGTGATCCATACCTGGTCGGCACCGCCCGCCTGCCGTGCCTGCGCGCGCGCCTGCCGCAGCGCTGCGGCCACGCGCTGCAGCATCGCGGCCAGCGGCTCGCCGCCGCCGGGCGCGTGGCCTGCCAGGTCGGCGGCCCAGGCGTCCAGCGCCTGGCGGTCGATGGCGCTCCAGGTGCGGCCCTCCCAGCTGCCGAAATCCATCTCGGCCAGCCGCGGGTCGGCCGTCAGCGCCAGCGCCGGGCGCAGGGCCTGCAACTGCTGAGCCAGCTGCGCGCAGCGCAGCAGCGGCGAGTGGCGCAGCGCGGCCACGTCCGGTGGCAGCGCCGTGTGCAGTTGCAGCGCCGCCAACGCCGTGGCCTGCGCGTCGGCCGCCAGATCCAGCCGCCCGTAGCACAGGCCATCCGCCTGCAGCGGGCGCGCATGGCGCACCAGCCACAGCTGGCTCACCGCTGCGCCAGCGCCAGCGCCAGCCCCAGGTAAAAGCCCAGCTCGCCCAGTTGCTGCACCGCGCCCAGGCCGTCGCCGGTAAAGCCCTGCAGCCGCTGCGCCAGCCGCCAGTGCATCCACTGCGCGGCCAGGCCGCTGACGACGACGGCGCTGGCCAGCGCCGCCCAGCCCAGCGCCGCGCCCAGCCACAGCAGCGCCGGCACACACCACAGCGCGCCGGCGGCAACGGCTGCAGCGCTGGTGTGGCTGGCCAGCGGCTTAGCTTTGCTGCTTGCGCCGTCGCCTGCATAGGGCAGGCAGCGCATCACCGTCAGCGGCCACCAGCGCGACAGCACATGCGCGCCCAGCAGCGCCAACAGCGCCGGCGCCAGCGACGTGCTGCCCAGCTGTGCCAGCAGCGCCAGCTTGGTGAGCAGCGCCAGCACCAGCGCCATGGCGCCGAACGCGCCAATGCGCGAGTCCTTCATGATCTCCAGCACGCGCTCGCGCGTGTAGCCGCCGCCCAGGCCGTCGGCGGTGTCGGCCAGGCCGTCCTCGTGAAAGCCGCCGGTCGCCAGCAGCGTGGTGGCCGTGGCCAGCGCGGCCGCTGCCAGCGGCGCAAAGCCGCCGCTACCCAGCGCCCACCACAGTGGCGCGTACACGGCGCAGGCAACGGCTGCCACCGGCCAGCCGACACCGGGAAAGTGCGCGCTGGCCGCGTTGAGCAGGGCCGGGCTGTAGCCGACCCACGCCGCCAGCCGGCCGGTGACGGGCAGGCGGGTGAAGAACTGCACGGCCAGCAGATAGTGGCGCAGGGCTTGGATCATGGCCAGCCGCCCCCATCCCAACCTACCCCCAGAGGGGGAAGGAGCAAAGCTGCCGACCGGCGTGTGTATTTCTCCCTCTCCCTCTGGGGGAGGGCGGGGGTGGGGGCCAGCGGCGTCGGCCTCGGCAAAAGCCTGTTGCTGTGCACACCGTCCTCACCCCAACCCTCTCCCGGGGGGAGAGGGAGCAAGGCCGGCGCGGTTTTTGGCATTGGCGGCAGGGCTGACCCATCTGCCGCCCACCCCTCCCCCTCACGCCCGCCCATTGGCCTGCAGAAACAGCCGGTACGCCGGGTTGTGCGTCTCTTCCACCCAGGGGTAATCCAGTTCCTGCAAAAACGCGTCGAACGCCGCGCCGTCCTGCGCCGGCACCTGCATGCCGACCAGGATGCGGCCGTAGTCGGCGCCCTGGTTGCGGTAGTGGAACAGCGAGATGTTCCAGGTCGGGCGCATCAGGCTCAAGAATTTGAACAGCGCGCCCGGACGCTCGGGGAAGGTGAAGCGCATCAGCCGCTCGTCGCGCGCCAGGTTGGAGTGGCCGCCCACCAGGTGGCGCAAATGCTCCTTGGCCATCTCGTCATGCGTCAGATCCAGCGATTCGAAGCCGTTTTTCAGAAAGCTTTTGGCGATCTTCTCGGACTCGCCCTTGCCGTGCGTCGACAGGCCGACGAAGACATGGGCCTTGCGCTCGTCGCTGATGCGGTAGTTGAACTCGGTCACGCTGCGCGGGCCGCCCGGCAGCGCGCCCACCACCTCGCAAAAGCGGCGAAAGCTGCCGCGCTCCTCGGGAATCGTCACCGCGAACAGCGCCTCGCGTTCCTCGCCCATGTCGGCGCGCTCGGCGACGAAGCGCAGGCGGTCGAAGTTCATGTTGGCGCCCGACAAAATGGCCACATAGGTCTCGCCGCGCGTCTTGTTTTTGGCCACGTACTGCTTGATGGCCGCCACGCCCAGCGCGCCCGACGGCTCGACGATGCTGCGCGTGTCGGCAAAAATGTCCTTGATCGCCGCGCACACGGCGTCGGTGTCCACGCGCACATACTCGTCGACCAGCTTGCTCGCCAGGCGAAACGTCTCCTCGCCGACCAGCTTGACTGCCGTGCCGTCGGCAAACAGGCCCACATCGGGCAGTTGCACGCGCGCGCCGGCCTGGGCCGACTGGGCCATCGCGTCCGAGTCCACCGTCTGCACGCCGATGATCTTGACTTCCGGGCGCAGCGCCTTGATGTAGCTGGCAATGCCGGCAATCAGCCCGCCGCCGCCAATTTGCACGAACACAGCATCCAGCCGCGCATTGCCCAGCGCCTGGACCTGGCGCAGCAACTCCATGGCAATCGTGCCCTGGCCGGCAATCACGTCGGGGTCGTCGAACGGGTGCACAAACGTCAGGCCCTGTTCGGCCTGCAGCGCCAGCGCGTGCTCGTAGGCGTCGGAATAGCTGTCGCCCACCAGCACCACCTCGCCGCCGAGCTGGCGCACCGCGTCCACCTTGACCTGCGGCGTCGACGTCGGCATGACGATGACGGCGCGCGTGCCCAGGCGCGCCGAGCTCATCGCCACGCCCTGCGCATGGTTGCCGGCCGACGCGCAAATCACCCCGCGCGCCAGTTGGTCGGCCGGCAGCTGTGCCATCTTGTTGTACGCGCCGCGCAGCTTGAAGCTGAACACCGGCTGCTGATCCTCGCGCTTCAAAAGCACCTTGTTGTGCAGGCGCCGGCTCAGCGCCTTGGCCGGCTGCAGATCCGACTCGCGCGCCACGTCGTAGACGCGCGCGGTCAGTACTTTCTTCAGGTATTCGGCCGGGGAGAGAACAAAGGAATGGGAGGCAGTCTGGACTTGGGTCATGGGTGTATTTTGCTGCGCCGCAGCACGAACGGCGCGGGCGGACATGATAGACCCCGGCGACGGCTGTCGTTCATCCGCGGCGGCTACGCCCGCACGCTGGCCCGCACCCGCTCGATCTGAATTTTCAGCGCAGGCAGATCGCTGCGGATCGTCCGCCAGACAATGGCCAGGTCGACGCTGTCGTAGCCGTGCGTAATGCGGTTGCGCATGGTGTACACCACCAGCCACGGCACCTCGCTGTGCTGTGCGGCAAATTCAGGCGCTGCACGCTGAATGTTGTTGGCCGCCTCGCCGATGATTTCGATGTTGCGCAGCGCCGCATCCTGTACCAACGCATTGGCCATGAATTGCGCTTCATCCATGTCCGCGGTGTAGCGCTCGATGCGCTCCAACGCGGTCAACATGTGCGATAGATAGTCGCCAACCCGGTCGGCCTTGCTCATGGCGGGCTCATATCGGACGTGCTTCGCGCAGCACCTGGCCGCGAAAACGCTCCGGCAATGCCTTGGGCGTGACGACGTCGACGGGCACGGCCAGCAGCGCCTGCAGGGCAACCTGAATGGCTGCCACGTCCATCAACGTGGTCTCGTTCGTGGTGTCGATCAAAATGTCCAGATCGCTGCCGGGTGCGTCGCGGCCATGCACCACCGAGCCAAACACCCGGCCATTGCAGGCGTGGTGCGCGGCAATCACCTGGTGGACTGCTTCCCGGTGGCGGGCCAATGCTTCTGAGGGGCGCATGTCTGCTCCTGAAAATACGTTCCGTACGCTCGCCGTGCCAATGGTAGGCGGCATGCGCCTGGTGAACAACCGTTGCACATTCGCCACACATTCGCCGTCATGGCACCGCCACTGTGCCGCCAGGCATGTGACGCGCTGCGACCGCAGCGCGCCCGAACGCGGGCGCAAAAAAACGCCCCGAACCTTGCGGTGCGGGGCGTAATCCATCCTTTGAGGAGATGGAGGAGACAATCGGTGCGCAACACCTGGGTGCCAGCGCTTGGTGCCGATTGTAGTGTAAAAATATTGCACTGCAACATCTATTTTCTTTTTCGTCTTTTTGGGGAGAACACCGCCATGGAATGCACCGTCAGCTGGACCGGCCCCGCCGGCACGCGCACCGGCATGGGCTTTGTGGCCGAGACCGGCAGCGGCCACGTGCTGATGATGGACGGCGCGCCCGACGTCGAGCACCCCGGGCGCGGTGGCCAGAACCTTGCGCCGCGGCCCATGGAGGCCGTGCTTGCCGGCACCGGCGGCTGCACCGCCTACGACGTGGTGCTCATACTGCAGCGCGGGCGCCACGAGGTGCGCGGCTGCACCGTGCGGCTGACCAGCGAGCGCGCCGCCACCGAGCCCAAGGTGTTCACCAGCATCCACATGCACTTCACCGTCACCGGCCGCAACCTGCCCGCAGCGGCGGTGGAGCGCGCCATTGCGCTTAGCCACGAGAAATACTGCTCGGCCAGCATCATGCTGGGCAAAACAGCGCAAATCACGACCAGTTTCGAACTGGTCGAGGGATGAATGCCTGCCAGGTGGCACTTGGGCAATGTGTCTGGGCGTAAGGGCGAAATGTTGCAACGCCACAACGAATGCCGGGTTTTCCAGTGGTCCTTCGCCGATTTGCTTTGCAGATCACAGTCCCCTCTGGTGCAATAGTCCCAACTTCCCCACCAGGAGGTTGGCGCCCCAAAGCGGCGCCCTCTGTTCAACCTTGGAGAACCTCGCAATGAAAAAATCCCTGATCGCCCTGGCAGTCCTGTCCGCTTCCGGCCTGGCCATGGCGCAGTCCTCCGTGACTCTGTACGGCGTTGTTGACACCGGCCCCACCTACATCAAGGGCGACAAGAACGTCTACGGCCTGACCAACTACGGTGGCACCACCAACAGCCGTCTGGGCCTGCGCGGCACCGAAGACCTGGGTGGCGGCCTGAAGGCCATCTTCAACCTGGAAGGCGGCATCGGCACCGACACCGGCGAAGGCAAGGCTGCTGGCGGTGGTTTCGACTTCAAGCGTACTTCGTACGTTGGCCTGGAAGGCGGCTTCGGTATCGTGCGCTTTGGCCGCGAGCTGACCGCTTCCTACCTGGCCGTTTCGCGCTACGACCCATTTGGTGATACCGGTATTGGTGCTACCCGCTTCTGGGGCAACGGCTATGCGGCACGTGTTGAAAACGGTATTACCTACTACACGCCCAATATTGCCGGCTTCAAGCTGGGTGTTAACTACGGCTTTGGCGAGCAAACCGCTTCGCGCGATAACCGCTACATCACCCTGGGTGCGACCTATGACAACGGCCCTCTGAGCGTGGGCTTTGGCTACGACAAGCTCAACGGCAACCGTGTGGGTGGCCTGAATCCTGCTGCTGAAGACCTGACGACGTGGCAGCTGGGTGGTTCGTACGATCTGGGCGCTGCCAAGCTGGCCGCTGCCTACAAGAACACCAAGTACAAGGACGATCTGGGCAACAGCGAGAAGCTCAAGAGCTACATGCTGGGCGTAACCGCTCCCGTGGGCGCCGGCAAGATCAAGGCCGCATACAGCCACTACAAGTGGAGCGACAGCAGCGCCAAGGCCAACGAATTCTCGCTGGGCTATGTCTATGATCTGTCCAAGCGCACCGCCGTGTACGGCACCTATGCCTACCTGAAGAACAAGAATGGTGCTACTTTCGGCCTGAACGCCGGTAACCTGGCCACGAGCGCTGGCTTGACCGCCAGCGGCAAGCAGCAAGGTCTGCAAGTCGGCATCCGCCACGCTTTCTAATCCGATGCCGGCCCAGGCCGGCGCGATTGGATCGCATGCAAACCGCCGCCCTCGGGTGGCGGTTTTTTTGTGGGTGCCTGCCGTTCGGTGCGGCGCCATGGAATGCCGTGATGACCTCCAAGTACAGCAAAGAACAAAAAGAAGGCTTGGCGCGTTTTCTCGATGCCCTCGCCCGCCGCAATCCCGTTCTGCCTGTCTGAGCCCGCCCTGTGCGGGCTTTGTTTTTTTCGCGCAGGCAACGCAGTAGCCGGTTTCGCGCGCGCCGCTGGCGCCACGACGCGCCGCCCCATGCGCCCCATGTGTCACCTGCGCAACAGGCTATGCGGGAAAACGACTGTGGTGCGGATGCACTGTGAGCTTGCTCACACCGGGGTGTTTCCTAGAATGAAACTTTCATTCACAACTCTCGATTGAAAGAGACAAACCATGCGCCTGTTCACCCCCAAGACTCTCGCACTGGCCGCCATGCTGGCCGTTGCCGCGCCGCTGTCCTATGCCCAGGCCAATGCCAGCAGCGTGCAGCTGTACGGCATCGTGGACGTGGCCTACCGCCATGTTTCCAATGCCCAGAATGAGGCTTCCAGCAAGATGATTGGCGGCGGCATGTCCAACAGCCGCTGGGGCGTCAACGTCACCGAGGACCTGGGCGGCGGCCTGAAGGCCCTGGCCAACCTGGAGGCCCGCTTCAATGCCGACGATGGCACCCAGGCGGCCGCCAACTTTTTCCAGCAGTCGTGGGTGGGACTGCAAAGCAACAGCTTTGGCCGCATCACGATGGGTCGGCAGTACAACGTACTGTTCGATGTGGTGACGACTACCTATGCATCGTTCCCGTACTCGCCCTACATGGAGGCGTACAAGCCCGAGATCGGCATGGCGATGAGCGCGCGTGCCAGCAACATGATCAAGTACACCGCCGAGATGGGGGCCGTTCGCGGGTCGCTGCAGTACTCGTTTGATGAAGGCAATACCGTCGAGAAGCTTGGCCCCGGTGTGAATGCTGCGACTGGCGGCATCAAGACCTTTGGTGGTTATCTGCGCTATGCCGACAAGGGTCTGGCCGTGGGCGGGGGGTATTTGCGCACGACACTGCCGGGTGACACCAAGGTCGATGCCTGGACACTGGGTGGCTCCTATCGCATGCAAGGCTGGTACTTCAATGCCGGCTATGCGTTGAACAAGCGCAAGGGCACGTTCACCCCAGGCGTGAACAGCATCGTGGACAGCGGTTTGCTGGCAGCGTACTGGTCTGGTGCGTCCAACGGCGGCTTCCTGCCGGGCGCCAGTGCACTTGCTAACCCGATGAATGTGCTGGACCACGCCAACAAGCGCCAGATGTACACCGTGGGCGCTGGTTACCAGATCACACCGCAGCTGAACCTGGGCGCGCATTACTACCACGCCAAGCAGACGGGCTCGGCCAGTGGCGCGTTCAACGGCAAGGCCAACTTCCTGGTCGCGGTGGCCGACTATGCGTTCTCCAAGCGCACTGATGCCTATTTCGGCGTCGACCACACTCGCGTCAGCGGCGGCAATGGGATGGCGCTGGACGCCAACGGCGCGCGCAGCCGCACCGGCATTACTGCAGGCCTGCGCCACCGCTTCTGAGCGCGGCTGCAAATTCCGGGCGCCCGATTTTTTTGGGGCCCGGTTTCCGGATCGGGTGACGGGCCTCCTTTGGGAGGCCTTTCCCTTTCTGTCGCGTTGATGGGGACTTTGGATCCCGGCTTTCGCCGGGATGACGTTTTTTGCCGGAATGGTGTTCTTTTGCCGAGACGACGCTCTTGCGTCGCAATGACGACAGCCCATCATGGTTTGTAGCCGGGGCGATCGTTCCAACTGCTGACATACTTCGACCCCATGCTTGCCTTTGTCCTGCGTCGTCTGCTCCAGGCCGTGGTCGTGATGGCCACGGTGGCGTTCATTGCGTTCATGCTGTTTCAGTTCGTTGGCGACCCGGTGCTCATCGTGCTGGGCCAGGACGCCACGCCCGAGCAGATCGCCCAGCTGCGCGCGGCGCTGGGGCTGGATCGCTCGTTCATCGTGCAGTTCTGGCATTTCCTGGTCAACGCGGTGCAGGGTGACTTCGGCCTGTCTCTGCGCCAGGGGGTCAAGGTCTCGCGCCTGATCGCCGAGCGTTTTCCGGCGACGCTGGAGCTGTCGCTGGTGGCCGCCGCGCTGGCGCTGCTGGTGGGCCTGCCGATGGGTGTGTACGCGGCGCTGCGCCGCGGCAGCTTCACCAGCCAGGTGTTCATGATGCTGTCGCTGCTGGGCGTGTCGCTGCCCACTTTCCTGATCGGCATTTTGCTGATCCTGATCTTCTCGGTGACGCTGGGCTGGTTTCCCAGCTTCGGGCGCGGGCCGGTGCTGCAGCTGGGCTGGTGGAGCACGGGGCTGCTGTCGGCCAAGGGCTGGCACCACATGGTGCTGCCGGCGATCACGCTGGCGATCTTCCAGCTCACGCTGATCATGCGGCTGGTGCGCGCCGAGATGCTGGAGGTGCTGCGCACCGACTACATCAAGTTTGCCCGTGCGCGCGGCTTGAGCAGCCGCGCCATCTATTTCGGCCACGCGCTCAAGAACACGCTGGTGCCGGTGATGACGATTACCGGGCTGCAGCTGGGCGGGCTGATCGCGTTTGCCATCATCACCGAGACGGTGTTCCAGTGGCCGGGCATGGGGCTGTTGTTCATCCAGGCCGTGACCTTTGCCGACATCCCGGTGATGGCCGCCTATCTGTGCCTGATTGCGCTGATTTTCGTGGTCATCAACCTGGTGGTCGATTTGCTGTATTTCGTCGTCGACCCGCGCCTGCGCGTGGACAAGGCAGGGGGGCATTGAATGCAGAACCTGCAGTACAAGGCGGGCGGGCGCGCGTTTGCGCAGATTGCCCAGTTCCACCCCGAGCTGACCGCGCTGCGCCGCGACCTGCACGCCCACCCGGAGCTGGGGTTCGAGGAGGTCTACACCAGCGCGCGCGTGCGCGAGGCGCTGCGCGCCGCGGGCGTGGACGAGGTGCACGAGGGCATTGGCCGCACCGGGGTGGTGGGCGTGGTGCGCGGGCGCGGGCGCAGCAGCGGGCAGATGGTGGGCCTGCGCGCCGACATGGACGCGCTGCCCATGGCCGAGCACAACGACTTTGCCTGGAAGTCGGCCAAGAGCGGGCTGATGCACGGCTGCGGCCACGACGGCCACACGGCGATGCTGGTGGGCGCGGCGCGCTACCTGGCGGCCACGCGCTGCTTTGACGGCACGGCGGTGCTGATCTTCCAGCCCGGCGAGGAGGGCATGGGCGGCGCGCGCGTGATGATCGAGGACGGGCTGTTCGAGCGCTTTCCGGTGCAGTCGGTGTTTGCCATGCACAACTGGCCGGCGATGAAGCCCGGCACCATCGGCCTGAACGAGGGCGCGATGATGGCCGCGGCCGACCGCGTGACCATCGAGATTGCCGGCCGCGGCGGCCATGGCGCGCATCCCTACCAGAACGTCGACGTGGTGCTGGTGGCGTCGCACATCATCACGGCGCTGCAAAGCATCGTGGCGCGCAACGTGCGCGCCATCGATAGCGCGGTGATCAGCGTGTGCGCGATGCGCGCGGGCGAGCTGGGCGCGTTCAGCGTGATGCCGGGCGAGGCGACGCTGGTGGGCACGGTGCGCAGCTTCTCGCCCAAGGTGCAGGACATGATGGAGGCGCGCATCAAGGATTTGTGCAGCGCGATTGCGCTGGGCTTTGGCGCCACGGCCACGGTGCGCTACGAGCGCATTTACCCGGCGACGATCAATACCGCCAGCGAGGCGCGCTTTGCCGCCGGTGTGGCCGAGCAGCTGGTGGGCGCCGAGAGCGTGGTGCGCAACCTGGAGCCAAGTATGGGCGCGGAGGATTTCTCCTTCATGCTGCAGGCCAGGCCTGGCGCCTATCTGCGCCTGGGCCAGGGCAACGGCGCGGCGCTGCACAACAGCCGCTACGACTTCAACGACGCGGTGCTGCCCCTGGGCGCGGCGCTGCACGCCAGCCTGGTCGAGCAGGCCATGCCGCTGACGGGGGGCGTGTGAAGGTGATGCATGCCGCTGCATGGATTGACGCCTTTCTTCTTTGGGGGGAGGCGAGGATGGGGGCGCGCTGGTTTTGGGGGGTGTGGCTCGGTTGCTTGACGTCGCCGGCCCCTACCCCTGCCCTCCCCCAGAGGGGGAGGGAGAAATACCGCAAGAGGAGCCGCGGTCTTCAGCCGGTGAGGGGGAAATACCCCGGCGCAGGCTATCGTCACCACTCCTTCCCTCTTTGGGGGAAGGCAGGGATGGGGGCGGCTTGTGACGGCTCCCCGCTGCCCACTTCCTCCTTCCCCATCAGCCTCTTCTCAAGCCCATGAAAAACACCGTTTTGCGCTGGTATGACAGCGACGTGGCCTACAGCTTTCGCCGCTCGCCGGTGGCGATCGCCGCGGCGCTGGTGGCGCTGGTGTGCCTGCTGTGCGCGGCGTTTGCCGGCTGGGTGGCGCCGCACAATCCGCTTGATCTGTCGACACTGGAGCTGTCGGACGCGCGCCTGCCGCCGGTGTGGCTCGACGACGGCAGCTGGAAGTACCCGCTGGGCACCGACGACCAGGGGCGCGACATCCTGTCGGCGGTGATCTACGGCTCGCGCATCTCGCTGGTCGTGGGGCTGGTGTCGGTGCTGCTGTCGGTCGTGCTGGGCGTGGCGCTGGGGCTGGTGGCGGGCTTTCGCGGCGGCTGGGTCGACGGGTTGCTGATGCGGCTGTGCGACGTGATGCTGTCGTTTCCGGCCATCCTGATCGCGCTGTTGATTGCCGGCGTGGGCCGCGCGGTGTTTCCGCAGGCGCCCGAGTCGCTGGCGTTCGGCGTGCTGATTCTGTCGATCGCGCTGTCGGGCTGGGTGCAGTACGCGCGCACGGTGCGCGGCGCGACCATGGTCGAGCGCGGCAAGGAATACGTGCAGGCGGCGCGCGTGACCGGCGTTGCGCCGCTGGCCATCATGCGCCGCCACGTGCTGCCCAACGTGCTGGGGCCGGTGATGGTGCTGGCCACCATCCAGGTGGCCACGGCCATCATCACCGAGGCGACGCTGTCCTTTCTGGGCGTGGGCGCGCCGCCCACCTCCCCGTCGCTGGGCACGCTGATCCGCGTGGGCAACGACTATTTGTTCTCGGGCGAGTGGTGGATCACGATTTTCCCGGGCGTGATGCTGGTGTTGATCGCGCTGTCGGTGAACCTGCTGGGCGACTGGCTGCGCGATGCGCTGAACCCGAAGTTGAGAGGCTGAGAGGCTGAAATGAGCGCACCGCTGCTGCAAGTCCAGAACCTGATGGTTGAATTTCCGACGCGCCGCGGCACGCTGCGCGCGCTGGATGATGTGTCGTTTTCGATTGCGCCGGGCGAGATCCTGGGCGTGGTGGGCGAGTCGGGCGCGGGCAAGTCGCTGACGGGCGCGTCCATCATCGGCCTGCTGGAGCCGCCCGGGCGCATTGCCGGCGGGCAGATTCTGCTGGGCGGTGAGCGCATCGACGACCTGCCGCCCGAGAAGATGCGCCACATCCGCGGGCGGCGCATCGGCGCGATCTTTCAGGATCCGCTGACCTCGCTGAACCCGCTGTACACCGTGGGCCAGCAACTGGTCGAGACGATTCGCACCCATTTGCCGCTGTCGGCTGCGCAGGCACGGGCGCGCGCCATCGAGCTGTTGCAGGACACCGGCATCCCGGCGGCGGATCAGCGCATCGACCACTATCCGCACCAGTTCTCGGGCGGCATGCGCCAGCGTGTGGTGATTGCGCTGGCGCTGGCGGCCGAGCCGCAGCTGATCGTCGCCGACGAGCCGACGACGGCGCTGGACGTGTCGATCCAGGCGCAGATCATCGAGCTGCTCAAGCGCCTGTGCCGCACGCACGGCGCCGCGGTGATGCTGATCACGCACGACATGGGCGTGATCGCCGAGACCTGCGACCGCGTCGCGGTGATGTATGCCGGGCGCATTGCCGAGATTGGCCCGGTGCACCAGGTCATCCACCAGCCGGCCCACCCGTACACGGCCGGGCTGATGGCCTGCATCCCGGACATGGACAGCGATCGCGAGCGCCTGAACCAGATCGACGGCGCGATGCCGCGGCTGAACGCCATTCCGCGCGGCTGCGCCTTCAACCCGCGCTGCCCCAAGGTCTTCGACCGCTGCCGCGTCGAACGTCCCGACCTGATGCCCGCCGGCAGCACGCAGGCGGCCTGCTGGCTGCATGCTGCGAAGAAGGAGGCCGCATGAACAAGCCCTTGGGCAATTGCTCCTTCCCCCTTTGGGGGAAGGCCGGGATGGGGGCTGGCCTCGTCGAGCAGGGAGCGGGCGGCGCTGGGCCCCACCCCAACCCTCCCTCAAAGGAGGAGGGAGCGGGAGGGCAGCCGCTGGTGCAGGCGCATGACCTGGCCAAGACTTTTGACGTATCTGCGCCCTGGCTCAACCGCGTGATCGAGCGCAAGCCGCGCCAGCTGCTGCATGCGGTCGACGGCGTGGGCTTCACGATAGAGCGCGGCACCACGCTGGCGCTGGTGGGCGAGTCGGGCTGCGGCAAGAGCACGGTGGCGCGCCTGCTGGTCGGCCTGTACGCGCCCACGCGCGGGGGCTTTACCTTCGATGGGCAGGACGCGCATGCAGCGTTCAAGGGGCGGGACGCCCGTGCGATGCGTCGGCGCATCCAGATGATCTTCCAGGATCCCTATGCCAGCCTGAACCCGCGCTGGCGTGTGCAGGACATCGTCGGCGAGCCGCTGCGCGAGCATGGGCTGGTGACCGAGCGCGGCGCGCTGCGCGAGCGCGTGGCGCAGCTGCTGACCTCGGTGGGGCTGGCGGCGGCGGACATGGCCAAGTTTGCGCACCAATTCTCGGGCGGGCAGCGCCAGCGCATCTCGATCGCCCGGGCGCTGGCGACCGAGCCCGAGTTCCTGGTGTGCGACGAGCCCACCAGCGCGCTGGACGTGTCGGTGCAGGCGCAGGTGCTCAACATCATGCGCGACCTGCAGCGCGCGCGCGGCCTGACCTATCTGTTCATCAGCCACAATTTGGCCGTGGTGCGCCACGTCAGCGACCAGGTGGGCGTGATGTACCTGGGCCGGCTGGTGGAGCTGGCGGACAAGCAGCGCCTGTTCTCCGCGCCGCGCCACCCCTACACGCGCATGTTGCTGGACGCGATCCCGAAGATGCACGACACCGGCCGCGCGCGCACGCCGGTGCAGGGTGAGGTGCCCAATCCGCTGGACCCGCCCACGGGCTGCGCCTTTCACCCGCGCTGTCCGTTTGCCAACGCGCGCTGCCACAGCGAGCGCCCGCAGATGCTGGCGCAGGAAGGCGGCGGCCTGGTGGCCTGCCACGCCGTCGAGGAAGGGCGTATTTGATATAAGGATTTGTTCGCGGCGATAGGCATCGCGAATCTGAACAGGAGAACACCATGAGCACCTTCACGCTGAGCAGCCCCGACATTGCCGACGGCAGCACCATTGCCAAGCATTTCGAGTTCGACGACTTCGGCTGCGGCGGCGACAACCGCTCGCCCGTGCTGCGCTGGAGCGGCGCGCCGGCCGCCACCAAGAGCTTTGCGGTCACCGTGTACGACCCCGATGCGCCCACGGGCTCGGGCTTCTGGCACTGGTATGTGGTCGATCTGCCGGCCAACGTGAACGAGCTTGCGGCCAACGCTGGCGCCAAAGGCGGCGCCAACCTGCCCGCCGGCGCGCGCCACATCCGCAACGACTACGGCCAGTACGCCTGGGGCGGCATGTGCCCGCCGCCGGGCGACAAGCCGCACCGCTACGTCTTCACTGTGTACGCGCTGTCGGTCGAGCGCCTGGAAGTGCCCGACGACGCACCCGCCGCGCTGGCCGGCTTCATGGCCAACGCCAATGCGCTGGCCAAGGCCAGCTTCACCGCGCTGTACGGGCGCTGAGCGCATCTGCCGGCGCCGTGCGCAGGCCCCCGCAGATCGCTAAAATTGAGGGTTTTCCCGGCCGCCGTGGGGCGGCCTTTCTTGTGAGCGGTGCGGGGCGATATGGACTGGCATACCTGGGTGGCATTTTTCGTGGCGTCGTGGGTGATCGCGGTCTCGCCGGGCTCGGGCGCGGTGCTGTCGATGAGCCACGGCCTGTCCTACGGCGTGCGCCGCGCGGCGGTGACGATCTGCGGGCTGGAGCTGGGCCTGCTGGTGCTGCTGGTGATCGCCGGCGCTGGCGTGGGGTCGCTTTTGATCGCCTCGGCGCCGGCCTTTCTGGTGGTCAAGGTACTGGGTGCCTGCTACCTGATCTACCTGGGCTGGAGCCAGTGGCGCGCAGGCAGCGCAGGCACGCTGGGCGGCGACCTGCAGCAGCAGTACATGGCGCCGCGCCAGCGCCTGGCCACCGGCCTGCTGACCAATGCGACCAACCCCAAGGGCATTCTGTTCATGGTGGCCGTGCTGCCGCAGTTCATCAACCCCGAGCGGCCGCTGTGGAGCCAGCTGCTGGTCATGGCCGCCACCATGGTGCCGGTGGACATGCTGGTGATGGGTGGCTACGCCGCCGCTGCCGGCGCGCTGCGCCGCGTGATGCAGAACGCCGGCGCGATGCGGGCGCAGAACCGGGTGTTTGGCGGCCTGTTGATGCTGGTTGGCGCGGGGCTGTTCTTCATCAAGCGCACGCAGCCGCAATAGCCGGTCTGGCGTGGTGCGGCGCAGTGATAATGCGCCGAGGTCAGATACCACGAACACATCACGACAGGAGGGAACACCATGCCGGTGGTCGCAGTCGCCAATCCCAAGGGCGGCGTGGGTAAATCCACGCTGGCCACCAATATCGCCGGCTACTGGGCCAGCCGCGGCCACGCGGTGGCGCTGGGCGACATCGATCGCCAGCAGTCGGCGCGCCTGTGGCTGCAGCAGCGCCCCGAGAGCGCGGCGCCCATCGCGCTGTGGGATGCGCGTCCGGACTGGCTGGGCCAGCCCCCGCGTGGCAGCACGCATGCGGTGCTGGACACGCCCGCCGGCCTGCAGGGCTGGCGCCTGAACGACGTGTTGAGGCAGGCCGACCGCATCGTCATTCCGCTGCAGCCCAGCGTGTTCGACATGTTCGCGACGCGTGAATTCCTCAATGACCTGGCGCAGCAGCTGGAGCGCGACCCGGCGCGCGTGGGCATCATCGGCACGCGTGTGGATGAGCGCACGATTGCCGCCGAGCACCTGCGCGAGTTTATCGACGGCCTGGGCTTTACCCGCCTGGGCACGCTGCGCAACGCGCAGAACTATGTGCACCTGGCGGCGCAGGGGCTGACGCTGTTCGACGTCGGGCCTTCGCGCGTGCGGCGCGACCTGGAGCAGTGGCAGACGCTGTGCCAGTGGCTCGATGAGGTGGGCTGACGGCGCTTGAATCGCGCCGGGCGGATGTAATTCCATTTCGATATCAGCCGATTGCTTTATCGGCTTCGCTTGTCGTGCTACAGCACTGTCTGCGCTTCACCTTCGCGT
>PGEI01000099.1 GCA_002894305.1 Comamonadaceae bacterium CD01 | reverse complement strand
CCTTCGCCGGAATGACGAAAAATTGCTACTTCAAAGGGCCGAATCAATAAGAACGTGTTCAAGGCTCGTCACCCCGGAAAACGCCGTGTTCCAGGGACCTCGCCTCTGGATTCCGGCATTCGCCGGAATGACGGGGGAATGGCTATCACCTTCACTACCCGGCGCGAGCGAGAACGGTCGCCACCTCGCTCACCCCACCAGCTTCCACGCCAGCGCCTCGCCACCTGCCAGGGGCTTGAGCTGGGCATCGCCAAACGGGTAGCTCCCGGGCGGCGTCCAGCTTTCGCGGCGCAGCATGACGCTGCCGCGGTTGCGTGGCAGGCCATAGAAGTCGGCGCCGTGAAAGCTGGCAAAGCCTTCCAGCTTGTCCAGCGCACCGGCGGCGTCGAAGGCCTCGGCGTACAGCTCCAGCGCGGCGTGTGCGGTGTAGCAGCCGGCGCAGCCGGTGGCGTGCTCTTTCAGATGGGCGGGGTGTGGCGCGCTGTCGGTGCCCAGGAAGAACTTGGGGCTGCCGCTGGTTGCGGCCTGCACCAGCGCCCGGCGGTGCTCCTCGCGCTTGAGCACGGGCAGGCAGTAGTAGTGCGGGCGGATGCCGCCCAGGAAGATGGCGTTGCGGTTGTACAGCAGGTGATGGGCGGTGATCGTCGCAGCCAGGTGGGCGTCGGCCTCGGCGACGTACTGCGCCGCCTCGCGCGTGGTGATGTGCTCCATCACGATCTTGAGCGCAGGGAAGTCGCGGCGCAGCGGGATGAGCTGCTGCTCGATGAACACCGCCTCGCGGTCGAACAGGTCGATGTCAGGGCTGGTCACCTCGCCATGCACCAGCAGCAGCATGCCGGCTTGCTGCATCGCTTCGAGCACCGGATAAATCTTGCGCAGGTCGGTGACGCCGGCGTCGCTGTTGGTGGTGGCGCCGGCCGGGTAGAGCTTGGCGGCCACCACGCCGGCAGCACGGGCAGCGGCGATTTCCTCGGGCGCCAGGTTGTCGGTCAGGTACAGCGTCATCAGGGGCTCGAACTGAATGCCGGCGGGCACGGCGGCCAGGATGCGCTGCTTGTATGCAAGCGCCTGCGCGGTGGTGGTCACCGGCGGACGCAGGTTGGGCATGATGATGGCGCGCGCAAACTGCGCCGCGGTGTGCGGCACGACGGTGGCCAGGGCCGCGCCGTCGCGCACGTGCAGGTGCCAGTCGTCGGGGCGGGTCAGGGTCAGGGTGCTGGGCTGGGTGGTCATGGGCGCGATTGTCCCATTCCCGCCCTGCGGCCGGCTGGCTTGTGGTGTGGGGCTCGGAGCGTGTTCTCAGGTGTTCCAGGGGTCGACGCTCAGCACCAGCGCACCCGCAAAGCCCGGCAGCACGCCCGCAGCCGTGGCAAGCGGTATGCGCAGGCTGCGGCCGCCGTCCTTGCCCAGATCCAGGTCGGCCTTGGCCGGCGCCTCGCCCAGGCCGTTCTTCGACGCCAGGCCGTAGCGGATGGTGCCGGCGCGCACCGCGAAGGTGATGGTTTCGCGGTAGAGAAAACCGTCGAAATACTCGTCGAACCAGAACTTGCGGTCGACCTGGAAGGCCGGCACGTGGATGCCCAGGTCGATCTGGAACATCAGCGCCTGGTCGTTGGCCAGGCGCGCCTGCTCCAGCAAGTAGCCGGTGAACAGATAGACCGGCTTGTTCTGCTTGGTCAGTTCGTCGTAGGTCTCCAGCAGCGCCGACTCCTGGCTTACGCGCCGTTCGTTGAGCCGGTAGTTGGCGCCGGCACGCACCTGGGTGGACACGTCGAAGTAGTACGAGCCCTTGACGTCCGCGCCCGCGTCCTTTTTGTCCTGCACGTTGCGCGCCAGCGGCAGGCTGTCTACCTCCAGCGTGGCGGTGACGCGCCACTGGCCGAACAGGAAGCGGCGCAGGTTCTGGTAGCCCGCCTCGGAGTTGACCATGCCCTGCGGGCCCGAGTGGCTGCGCCAGCCGACGGCGCGCGGCGCGTCCTGCACGACGGCGTTGCTCATCAGCACCAGGCCGTCGCTCATCGGGCCGGCGGCGTATTTGGACAGGCCGCCGAAGGCGTCGTAGTCCTTGTAGTTGGAGCCGACGAAGCAAAACAGCCGCTCGGGCGCAAACGCGCCGTCGAGCTGGTTCACGGCCGCGTCCTTGGACAGGCGCAGGTATTCGCGCATGCGGTCGCGGTTGAAGTTGCCCAGCTGCAACACGTCCAGCGATCCCAGGTTGGGCGTGTTGACGCCCATCAGGTCGATGCCGCCGTGCGGCGTGCCGTAGGTGTAGACCTTGTCGACGTAGTGCGCCTTCGCGCCCTTGGCGGTCAGCTCCAGCGCGGCGTTGTCCGCCGCGTCGGGCGCGCCGTAGCGGCAGGTGTTCTGCAGATAGGTGCGGCAGACCAGCCCGCCCATCGAGTGCGCGACCAGGTAGACCTTGAAGGCGTCGCGCTGCTGCGCGTCGTCGCCGCAGACGGCCTGGCGCACCTGCAGGATGAAGCGGCGCAGGTCGGCGGCAAACTGTTCGATGGACACGCGCTGGCCGGTTCCCAGCGACTGCGAGACGCTCTCGTAGTAGCGAAACACCCAGATCGAGCGCACCGGCGCGGTGCCGGCGTCGTAGTGGTCGCCGCCGTCGTGGAAAGCGTCGGAGTACTGGTGATCCTTCATCAGGCGCAGCAGCGGCGACTCGAAGATGAAGCGGATCGGCTTTTTCTCGTAGTCCTGGCGCAGCACGGCGGCGCCGCGGTTGAAGCCCATGTAGGGGTCTGCGGTGGTGTCCTCGATCTCGCTCATCGTCGCGGCAAAGCCGCGCACATAGATGATGGGGTAGTACGGAGCAACGATGCGGCTGGCCATGGCGACAACTCCCGACGGTGGTGGTGTTGCAGGGATAGCAGGTTTGCCCGGAGAACAAACAGAAACACACCCGGCCGCATGGATATCTCAAACCAGCCGCGCCGTGGTATTTGTGCGTCTGCGCCGCAACGGTGTTTGCGCCAGGGTCGCGCGCCACGCGGGGGTGTCCATCGGCCGTTGCACAGGTGCCAATCCGGACGATGAGGAGACAGGCCATGATCAACCGCAAGTTCTTCTTTGACCACTGCCGCGAGACGCTGTTCACCGGCCGGCTGCGCCAGGCGCAGGTCGACGGGCTGGATACGCTGCTCGACGCCTGGGAGCAGTCCTGGGCCATGGCCGACGACCGCTGGCTGGCCTACGCGCTGGGTACGGCCTTCCATGAGACGGCGTTCACGATGCAGCCGATCCGCGAGCGCGGCGGGCGTGACTACTTCTTCCGCATGTACGACCCGCAAAGCCCGCAGCCCAACCGCGCCGCCATGGCGCGGCGCATGGGCGCGCACCCGGGCGACGGCGTGGTGTTCTACGGGCGCGGCTATGTGCAGCTGACCTGGCGCACCAACTACGACCGCATCGGCCGGCTGCTGGGGCTGGACCTGACGAGCAGCCCGGCCGCAGCCGACCGCGCGATGCAGCCGCAGGTAGCGGCCACCATTTTGCTCAAGGGCATGGAGCAGGGGCTGTTCACCGGCAAGAAGCTGAGCGACTACTTCGACGGCAACAAGGAAGACTGGAAGAGCGCGCGGCGCATCGTCAACGGGCTGGACTGCGCCGAGATGATCGCCGTGTACGCGCGCAAGTTCTACGCCTGCATCAGCTATACCGTCGGCCCGTAGCGCGTGGCCGCGCAGTGGCCGCTACAGCGCCGCAATGCGGCGCAGCGCCTGCTCGAACACCTCGACCGGCTGGCCGCCCTGGATCAGGTGCCGGCCGTTGATGACGATGGCCGGCACCGAATGGATGCCGCGCGCCTGCCACTGCGCCTCTTGCTGGCGCACCGCTCCAGCGTACTCGTCGCCGGCCAGGATGGCCGCGGCGCGCTGCTCGTCCAGCCCGAGTGACGCGACCAGCGCCAGCAGCACCGCGTGGTCGCTGACGTCTTCTCCGCGAGTGAAGTAGGCGGTAAACAGCGCATGCTCCAGCGCGCGCTGGCCGCCTTCGGCGCCCTGCTCCTTTTGCCAGTGCAGCAGGCGGTGGGCGTCAAAGGTGTTGACGATGCGCGTGCGCCGCTGCTGGTCGAAGACAAAGCCCAGCTGCGCGCCGCGCGCGGCGATTGCCTCGTGCATCTGCTGCATCTGCGCGGCGCTGGAGCCGTATTTGCCGGCCAGGTGCTGCAGCAAGTCCTCGCCGTCCTGGCCCATCGCCGGGTTCAGCTCGAAGGGATGAAAGCGCCACTGCAGCGCCACCTGGCCCTCAAGGCGCGCCGCCGCCTGCTCCAGCGCGTGCAGGCCGATGGCGCACCAGGGGCAGACGACGTCGGAGACAAAATCGATTTGCAGCGTGGCGGGGGCAGTCATGGCTCGTCCTGGTGCGGGTGGTGGTTACGGGCGATGGTAGTGCGCCAGGATCGTCACGGTTTTGGCGGCGCCTGCAGCACCTCGCGCAGCGCGGTCTTGAGCACCTTGCCGTAGCTGTTCTTGGGCAGCTGATCCACCCAGCGGTAGTGCTTGGGGCGCTTGAAGCGGGCGATGTGCTGCAGGCACAGCGCGTCCAGCTCGGCGTCGGCCACCGGCGCGCCACCTGCGACGAGAAAGGCGACGACGACCTCGCCCCAGTCGGCGTCGCGCTGGCCAACCACGGCCACCTCGCTGATTCCTGGGTGCAGCAGCAGTACCTCCTCGACCTCGCGCGGGTAGATGTTGGAGCCGCCGGAGATGATCACGTCCTTGCTGCGGCCCTGCAGCGTCAGAAAACCGTCGGCGTCCAGGCTGCCCATGTCGCCGGTGTGCAGCCAGCCGCCGCGCAGCGTCTGGCTGCTCGCTTCGGGGTTGTTCCAGTAGCCGGCCATCACGGTCTCGCCGCGCACCAGCACCTCGCCCAGCTCGCCGGCGGGCAGGTCGCGGTCATCGGCGCCGGCCACGCGCACCTGCACGCAGCTGTGCGCCACGCCCACCGACGCCATGCGCTCGGCCCAGCGCGGGTGCTGCTCGTCCATCAACTGCTCGCGAGACAGCGCCGTGATCGTCATCGGCGACTCGCCCTGGCCGTAGATCTGCGTGAATTTGTGGCCCATCACCGCAATCGCGCGGCGCAGGTCGTCGGTGTACATCGGCCCGCCGCCGTAGACGATGGTCTTGAAGCCCTCGCCGCCCCGCCCGGCGGCCTGCAGGTGGGCGACCAGCCGGTGCACCATGGTCGGCGCGGCAAACAGGCACAACCGGCCCAGCTGCGCGGCCAGCTGCGCCAGCTCGGCCGGGTCGAACCCGCCCGAGGCCGGCACCACGTGGCGCGCGCCGCGCAGCAAAAACGCGTACTGGTACAGCCCCGCACCGTGCGACATCGGCGCGGCGTAGGCGATCACGTCCTCGCGGTGCACCTCGTCGACGTCGGTGAAGTAGGCCATGGTCATGGCCAACAGGTTGCGGTGGGTGAGCATCACGCCCTTGGGCCGACCGGTCGTGCCCGAGGTGTAGAACAACCAGGCGACGTCCTGCGGCGCGCTGTCGTGCATTGCCAGCGCCGGGCCGCCGGCCGCCTGCTCCCACGCGGCGCTGCCCAGCTCCAGCAGCCGGCTTTCATCGGCGCCGGCCTGCAGCGCCTGAGCGCGCGAGTCGGGTGAGACGCAGACGGCGCGCGCGCGGCTGTCCTGCAGCACGTGCGCCAGCTCGCGCGGATGCAGCTTGTAGTTGACCGGCACGGCCACCGCGCCGCACCAGTGGATGGCCTGCTGCGCCTCCAGGTAGTTCGGGTGGTTGGGGCTGAAAAGCGCCACGCACTCGCCCGGCTGCACGCCGCAGGCGCCGCGCAGATGGCCGGCCAGCGCCGCAACGCGCGCGCCCAGCCGGCCGTAGCTGTACAGCACTTGGACACCGCCGAGCACCGCCGGGCGGTCGGCGTACAGCCTGGCGCTGCGGGCAAGCAAATGGGCGATGTTCATCGCTGTCTCCTCGTTGTTCGTGCGCATGGTTGCCAATGGTAGGGCAGTGTGCGCAGCGGATAAGCGCCGCTTGCAGCCGCTTATTCGGGCTTTAGCCTTGCCGGCGCTTTCCGACAATGGCCCCCGGGCGCATGCCGGCCGATGCCGGCGCCCGACAACGACACACAGCCATGGATTCCAGCCAAGACAAAAACCTGCCCGCCACCGAACGCAAGCTGCAAAAAGCGCGCGACGACGGCCAGACCGCGCGCTCGCGCGACCTGTCGCACCTGGCGATCCTGGGCATGGGGACGGTGGCGCTGTGGACGCTGGCGCCGCATTTCCTGGGGCTGCTGCAGCAGGCCATGGGCCAGCAGCTGGTGTTTGACGCGAACACCGTCAAGGCACCGGCGCACATGCTGGAGCGCCTGCGCACCATGGTGCTGCCGGGCCTGGCCGCCTGCGTGCTGTTCGGCCTGCTGACTACCGGTGCGGCGGTGCTCAGCGCGCTGGGCGCGGGCGGCTGGATCCTGAGCCTCAAGCCGATCACGCCGCAGTTCAACCGGCTCAACCCGCTCAAGGGCTTTGCCAACCTGTTCTCCAAGCAGCAGCTGGTCAACGTCGCCAAGATGCTGTTGATGAGCACGGTGCTGGTGTTCATCGCCTGGAAGTACCTGGACGGCAGCGTCGAGCGGCTGGCGCCGCTGGTGCTGCAGCCCTCGACGCTGGCGCTGCGCGACGTGGGCCAGTGGCTGGTGGGCGGCGTGGCGCTGCTGCTGCTGGCCGTGTTCCTGTTCGCCATGGTCGACGTGCCGCTGCAGGCCGTGCTGTTCAAGCAGCGCCTGAAAATGAGCCACCAGGAGGTCAAGCAGGAGCACAAGGAGTCCGAGGGCAGCCCCGAGATCAAGGGCGCGATCCGGCGCAAGCAGCGCGAGATTGCCGAGCGCGCCAGCACCGCCAACGTGCCCCAGGCCGACTTCGTCGTGATGAACCCCACGCACTACGCGGTGGCGCTGCGCTACGACGAGGCGAGCATGGGCGCGCCGCAGGTCATCTCCAAGGGTGCGGACCTGCTGGCGCTGCACATCCGCGACCTGGCGCAGGCGCACCAGGTGCCGGTGCTGCAGTCGCCCATGCTGGCGCGCGCGCTGTACGCCCACGCCGAGCTGGAGCAGCCCATCCCCGCGCAGCTGTACACCGCCGTCGCCCAGGTGCTGGCCTATGTCTACCGGCTCAAGGCGGCGCTGGCCAGCACCGGCCCGCAGCCGGGCGATCTGCCGCTGCCCGACGCGCTCGTCCCGCCCGAGCTCGACCCGCATTCGCCCCAGGCGCAGCCGCGCCCACGCCGCCGCAGGTAAGCCGCCATGACGCCCTCGATCTCCTCGGCCCGCGCCTGGGCCGGCAACAACGCCGCAGCGCTGCAGGGGCTGGCCGCGCCGGTGCTGGTCGTCGCGGTGCTGGCGCTGATGGTGCTGCCCATTCCCGCCTGGCTGCTCGACACCTTCTTCACGCTCAACATCGCGGTCGCGCTGATGGTGATGATGGTGGCCGCCTACATGATCCGGCCGCTCGATTTCGCGGCCTTCCCGTCGGTGCTGCTGCTCACCACGCTGATGCGGCTGTCGCTCAACGTCGCGTCGACCCGCGTGGTGCTGCTCGACGGCCACACGGGGCCGGGCGCGGCCGGCGCGGTGATCGAGGCCTTCGGACACTTCTTGATCGGCGGCAACTTCGCGGTCGGCCTGATCGTGTTCGCCATCCTGGTCGTCATCAACTTCGTCGTCATCACCAAGGGCGCCGAGCGCATTGCCGAGGTGTCGGCGCGCTTCACGCTGGACGCCATGCCCGGCAAGCAGATGGCCGTGGACGCCGACCTGAACGCCGGCCTGATCAACGAGGACGAGGCCAAGCGCCGCCGCGCCGAGGTGCAGGAGGAAGCCAACTTCTTCGGCTCGATGGACGGCGCGAGCAAGTTCGTGCGTGGCGACGCCATCGCCGGCATCCTGATCCTGGTCATCAACATCGTCGGCGGCTTTGCCATCGGCATGCTCTCGCACGGGCTGTCGGCCAATGAGGCGGCCAACAGCTACATCCTGCTGGCCGTCGGCGACGCGCTGGTCGCGCAGATTCCGGGCCTGCTCATCTCGGTGGCCGCGGCCATGGTGGTCTCGCGCGTGGGCAAGGACACCGACATGGGCCGCCAGATCGTGCAGCAGCTGTTCATGTCGCCGCGCGTGCTGGGCATGGCGTCGGCCATTCTCATCCTGCTGGGCATCATTCCCGGCATGCCGCACGCGGTGTTTCTCATCATGGGCGGGGCACTGGGCTGGGCCGCCTGGCTGATCCAGCAAAAAGAGCAGCAGCGCCAGGAGCAGGCAAACGTGCAGGAGGCCGCGCCCGCGCCGGTCAGCGACGGCGAGGCCAGCTGGGACGACCTGCAGCCCGTCGACCTGCTCGGCCTGGAGCTGGGCTACCGCCTGATCGCTCTGGTCGACAAAAACCGCCAGGGCGACCTGCTCACGCGCATCAAGGGCGTGCGCCGCAAGTTTGCGCAGGAGGTGGGTTTTCTGCCGCCCGCGGTGCACGTGCGCGACAACCTGGAGCTCAAGCCCAGCAGCTACCGCATTGCACTGCGCGGCGTGGTCGTCGGCGAGGGCGAGGCCCACCCCGGCATGTTCCTGGCGATCAACCCCGGCGGCATCTCCACGCCGCTGATCGGAACGCCCACGACCGACCCCGCGTTCGGCCTGCCGGCGCACTGGATCGACGCCGGCCAGCGCGAAGCGGCGCAAATGGCGGGCTTTACCGTGGTTGATTCGGAAACCGTGATGGCCACCCATTTGTCACACTTGATGCAGGTGCAGGCGGCCAAGCTGCTCAGCCGCACCGAGACCCAGCAGCTGGTCGAACACGTGACCCGCCTGGCCCCCAAACTGATCGAGGAAGTCGTGCCCAAGATGGTGTCCATCACCACGTTCCAGAAGGTGCTGCAGCTGTTGCTGGAGGAGTCGGTGCACATCCGCGACATCCGCACCATCGTCGAGACGCTGGCCGAGCACGCCGCCAGCACGCAAGACCCGCAGGAGCTGGCGCGGCGCGTGCGCATCGCGCTGGCGCCGGCCATCGTGCAGCAGATCTACGGCCCCACGCGCGAACTGGACGTGATCGCCATCGAGCCCGGCCTGGAGCGCCTGCTGGTGCAGGCCCTCGCCGGCAGCGGCGGGCCTGCGCTGGACCCGGGCGTGGCCGACCTGCTCACCCACCGCGCCGCCGAGGTGGCCAACCAGCAGGAGGAGATGGGCCTGCCCGCCTGCCTGCTGGTGCCCGACGCCATCCGCGGCGCGATTGCGCGCCTGGTGCGCCGCGTCGCCCCGCGCCTGCAGGTGCTGGCGCACAGCGAAATTCCCGAGACGCACACCATCCGCATCGGCCCCATTCTTAAAGGTGCTACGCCATGAACATCAAACGCTTTCACGCCCCCACGGCCCGCGAAGCCCTGGCCAAGGCCCGCATGGCCTTTGGTGAAGGCACGCTGATCCTGTCCAACCGCCCGGTGGACGGCGGCGTCGAGGTGGTGGCCACGGCCGAGGACGCGCTGGCCGCGCTGCACGACGCCTCGCCGCGCGCCGCGCTGCATGCGCAGGCCCCGGCGGCCCCGCGCCCCGCGCCCCAGCCCGCCCCGGCCCGCCTGCAGGAGCGCGCCGACGACCTGGCCGCCAGCCCGGTGCGCACGCAGAAGAGCCGCGCCGCGCTGCAGGGCGAGATGACGCAATCGACCGTGGCCAGCGACACCGAACAGCTGGCGATGAGCACGCTGTCGTTCCAGGACTATGTGCGCGAGCGCATGCTGCGCCGCCGCCAGGAGGCCATGGACGGCACGCTGGCGCCGGCCGTGCTGCAGGGGCGCGAGCGCGAGCGCGCCTTCGAGCAGGCGCCAGTGCGCGCCGCGGCCCCGGTGCCCGCCACGCCGCAAAGCCCGCCGGCCCAGCCCCAGCCGCGCAATCCGCTGCGCACCATGCACGCGGCGCTCAACGCCCCGCAGGTCAACACCGCGGCGCGTTCCGGCGCCACAGCGCCCACGCTGGCCGCAGCCGCCGGCCAGCAGGACCTGATGAAGGAGCTGCAGTCGATGAAAGACCTGATCGAGGAGCGCTTCAACACGCTGTCATGGCTGGGCCAGGCGCGCCAGGACCCGATCCAGTCCAACCTGATGCTCAAGCTGATCCGCGCCGGCTACTCGCCCGCGCTCTCGCGCGCCATGCTCGAACACCTGCCCGAGCACCTGGGCGCGCAGGACGCGGTGCGCTGGCTGATGCGCGTGCTCGAACGCAATCTGCGCACCGACGCGGCCGACCTGCCGCTGATCCAGCAGGGCGGCGTCTTCGCGCTGGTGGGCGCCACCGGCGTGGGCAAGACCACGACGGCCGCCAAGCTGGCCGCGCTGTGCGCCCAGGCGCACGGGCCGGCCAGCGTGGGGCTGATCACGCTGGACACCTACCGCATGGGCGCGCACGAGCAGCTGCGCTCCTACGGCCGCATGTTGGGCGTGGTCGCCCACCTGGCGCACGACCAGGCCGCGCTGCAGGATCTGCTGGGCCTGCTGTCGTCCAAGAAGATGGTGCTGATCGACACCACCGGCGTCGCCCCGCGCGACCCGCGCAAGCGCGAGCTGCTCGATCTGCTGGCGCTGCCCGGCATCGAGCGCCTGCAGGTGCTCAACGCCAGCAGCCATGGCGACACCTTCGACGAGGTGCTCACCGGCTTCAAGAGCGCGGGCGTGCAGCAGGCCATCCTCTCCAAGGTGGACGAGGCCGTGAAGCTGGGGCCGGCCATCGACGCGCTGATCCGCCACCAGGCGCTGCTGCGCGGCGTGACCTGCGGCCAGCGCGTGCCCGAGGACTGGGAAGCGGCCAACGCACCGGCGCTGGTCGCGCAGTCGATGCGCGCCAACGCGCGCTCGGCCTTCGACCCCAAGGCGCTGGAGCTGAACTTCTTCTTCTCGCAGGCGCCCGAGGCGTTGCAGCCCACGGAGATGGACCATGTGGCTTGAGCGCGCCGGCACCACCCACCAGGGCGCAGGGCTGCAGCGCCTGAATGCGCAGACCGGCGCGGGCCCGCGCCTGCTGCCCGTGCTGGCCACGCCCGACTCGCACCTGGAACTGGAGACACTGTGGCAGCTGTGCGCCCAGCTGCAGCAGCTGGGCTACGCAGTCATGGTGCTCGACGCCAGCGCGCGCGAGGGCGCGCACGCGCCCGGCCTGGCCCAGGTGCTGCAGACGCACAGCCTGCCGCTGCAGGCCACGCTGGACGCCAGCGCCGCAGATGCCGCGCTGCTGCCGGTGCTGCCCGCGGCGCTGGGCCTGCGCCGCCTGGCGCAGCAGGGCGGCGGCGCTGCGGCGCTGCGGCGGCTGGTCACCCCGTTTCGCGCCTATGGCGCACTGCTGCTGTATGCGCCGCCGGCGCTGGCCGCGCCGCTGCTGCAAGGCAGCGCCTGCACGCCGCTGGCGCTGACCGGCGCGGGCGCCCAGGGCATGGTGGCCTGCTATCTGCAGCTCAAGCACATGGCGCTGCACGCCGGCCTGCGCTGCACCGTCGCGGCCATGACCGGCGCCGAAGACGCCCGCAGGACGGCGCAGACCCGCGAGGCGCTGCAGGCGCTCGCGCGCAGCGCAAGCCAGATGCTGGGCCTGGCGCCGCACACCACGCAGATCCGCGCCGACCAGCCGCGCGAGCTGCGTCGCCTGGCGCTGCAGCTGCTGGAAGGCGGCTGCGCGAACACCACCACCGCTCACCACAACGACTACGATCACCCCTGCATCGACCACAGCCATTGAATCCAGGTTGACCCATGTATACCGCCAAAGGACAGCTTGACCGCAACGCGCTGCTGCAACAGCACGCGCCGCTGGTGCGCCGCATCGCCCACCACATGATCGCCAAGCTGCCTCCCAACGTCGAGGTCGACGACCTGATCCAGGTCGGCATGATCGGGCTGAACGAGGCGCTGTCGCGCTTCGAGGCCTCGCAGGGCGTGCAGTTCGAGACCTTTGCCAGTCAGCGCATCCGCGGCGCCATGCTCGACGAATTGCGCGGCGGCGACTGGATGAGCCGCAGCTCGCGCAAGAGCCAGAAGGACATCGAGCAGGCGCTGCGCCGCGTCGAGCAAAAGCTCGGGCGCAGCCCGCTGGAGTCGGAGATCGCCGCCGAGATGGACATGAGCCTGCAGGATTACCAGTCGCTGCTGGGCAAGGTGCGCGGCACGCAGCTGGTCTACCTGGAGGACATACGCCCGGGCGAGGACGACGAGGGCAGCTTTCTCGACCGTCACATGGCCGACGAAGACGCCGACCCGGTGGCGCTGTTGCGCGACCAGCGCATCCGCAGCTCGCTGGTCCAAGCCATCGAGTCGCTGCCCGAGCGCGAGCAGTACATCATGGGCATGTACTACGAGCAGGACATGAACCTCAAGGAAATCGCCGCCGTGCTCGGCGTGACCGAATCACGCGTGTGCCAGCTGCACAGCCAGGCCATCGCGCGGCTGCGCACCAAGATGCGCGCGCATTGAGCGTCGCGGCCAAGCCTTTTCCGGCTCATCCATTGGAAAAATGGGGCGATGCAGCGCGCCTCAGTGTGTCTGCGCCTTACTCCCTCCCCCTCTGGGGGAGGGCTGGGGTGGGGGCC
>PGEI01000098.1 GCA_002894305.1 Comamonadaceae bacterium CD01 | reverse complement strand
AGGGGTTGGCCGACGAGCTGCGCGACCGGGGCTATCTGGTCATCGACGGGGTGGATGGCAAGGCCCACTACGTCGCGCTCAACGCCCGCGACGAGCTGGCGAACTACCCAGCCGGTGCCGTGGTGGAGGTGAAGGGATCGGCCGACGTGCGCGCCGCCGACAAGAACATCGCCGCACTGGCGAGCGGTGGCCTGTACCGCACCGATCATCACCTCGCCATCGCGCAGGGTCAGGCCGTACCGGGCCGCGATCCGCAGGAAGTCGTCGCGGCCCACGTCCGCCGGCTGGAAGCCCTGCGCCGCGCTGGCATCGTGGAGCGCGTGGCCGAGGGACTATGGAAGGTGCCGGACGACCTGGCCGAACAGGGCCGCCGCTACGACGCGCAGCGCCTGGGCGGCGTGGCCGTGGAACTGAAATCGCACCTGCCCATCGAGCGGCAGGCCCGCGTTATCGGGGCCACCTGGCTTGACCAGCAGTTGATCGGCGGCGGCTCGGGCCTGGGCGACCTAGGCTTTGGCGGCGAGGCCAAGCAGGCAATGCAGCAGCGCGCCGACTTCCTGGCCGAACAGGGGCTGGCCGAGCGGCGTGGGCAGCGCGTGATCCTCGCGCGCAACCTGCTGGGCACGTTGCGCAATCGGGAGCTGGTGCAGGCCGCCAAGGACATTGCGGCCGAAACCGGCTTGGAACATCGGCCTGCGGGTGACGGTCAGCGCGTGGCCGGTATCTACCGGCGCAGCGTCATGCTCGCCAGTGGGCGCTACGCCATGCTCGATGACGGCAAGGGGTTCAGTCTGGTGCCGTGGCGGCCGGTGGTCGAGCAGCGGCTGGGCCAGCAGCTTGCCGCTACGGTGCGCGGCGGCGGCGTGTCCTGGGAGATAGGACGGCAGCGTGGGCCTGCCGTTGGTTAACTTCCTACGATAGCAGTGTCCGGCACGGGGTCGCACAATAAACCGATTGACGGTCGGTTTTTTGTGGTGGATACTCTTGAGTTCGAGTCAAAGCTCGGAGCCGACAACATTGACCAACCACAGCGTACCAACACTTGGCGATCTGGAAATCGCCGTGCTCGAAGACATCTGGCGCTTCGGCCCGTCCGACACCAAGGCGGTGTACGCGCGCATTGGGCAGTCTCGCTCGATTTCCTTGAACACCGTGCAATCCACGCTAGAACGTCTGTTTCGCAAGGCCATGCTCCAGCGCGAAAAGATCAGCCATGCCTACGAATACTCGGCACGAGTATCTCGCCGGGAACTGATCCAGAAGCTGGTCGAGTCCACGGTGCGTCGTGTCGCAGGCCCGCAGCCGGATGCGTTGTTGAGCGCCTTTGTCGATCTTGCTGCAAGGGCGGATGATGACCAGCTCAAGAGGCTGGAGGAGTTGATTGCCCGTCGTCGCGCTGAATTGGATCAGCCGTGATGACGAGTTATGGCCCACTACTTCAGTTCGCATTGCTATCCGGCTTCGTGCTGGCAGTAACGCTTACCCTGCTGATTGGAGCCTGCGAGCGCCCATTACGCCGTGCGCTGTCGGGAAAGACCCCCTATCAGCGAGCAAGAGTGTCTTGGTGGATGCTGGTAACACCCGCATTGGCGGGTATTGCCTATACGGCCATGACCATAGCCATGCCGTCGATGTTTGATGATTCGGCCAGATTTGCCGCTGCCTGCTCTGCGCACGCTGACACGCTGCTGCACCTGTGCGTTTGGCACCCGAGCGGCAATGGGCAAAGTGCCTGGCTATGGGGAGCATTGGCATTGTTGGCGGGATACGCGGTTTGGCTGGCTTTACGGGCCGCAGTTGGCCTTTGGCGTGCTCGTCGAACCCTTGCCTCGATGGTGCGCCTGAGCTGGCGTCCGGGGCATCCAGACAAACTTCGCGTGCTTGATGTCGATCAGCCTATGGCGCTGGCTTGTGGCGTCGGGAATGGCCACATCCTGCTTTCAACCTCGTTGATGCGGCGACTCGACCCAACGCAATTGCGCGTGGTGCTGGCGCACGAACAGGCTCATATCGCCAATCGAGATGTGCTGCATCGCCTGATCGCTGTCGTCTTGTCGAGCATCCAGTTGCCGGGCACTCGTCGCCGGCTGTTGCGCGATCTGGAACTCGCCTTGGAACAGCGTTGTGATTTCGCTGCTGCAAACGAAGTGGGATGCCCTGTCGCCGTGGCCGAGACCATCGTTGCAGTGGAGAAGATATTTCGGCAACACGCCAAGGAACAGGTGCCATTGGCGATGGCGTTCTTTTCCGATTTTATCCCTGAGCGTGTCGAGGCGTTGCTGTCGCCCAAGCACTCGTCTGTCTCATACTTGGGGCCGATGCTAGGCATTCTTGTTCTGGCGTTTTGCAGCCTATCTACAGGATGGCTGCATTCTGTGACCGAATCTCTCATCACTGTGATGACGAGGTAAGTCCATATGCGCGCGTGCTGTGTTTTTTTGCTCAAAAAACCGATTGACGATCGGTCTTATGGCGATTCCGCTCCGGCGTGCGCGGGAAGTCGTCACGCGGAATCGTTTGCTCGCCATCTGTTGTCGTCGTGAGGGTTTTCATGAATTTGATCCGCTTAGTAGTCTTGGTGTTCGTCGGAGCCTGCGGTACGTCCGCAGCCCTAGCCGCCGAACCCCTGCGGTTGGAGGAAGCAGTCTCCCGCGCGCTGGCCGCCCATCCATCCATTACCGCCGAAACGGCGCAACTCCAGGCCGTTCGAGCCCGCACGCAGCGCGAAGCCCTGCCACCGCCTTACACCATTGGCGGCGAGGTAGAGAACGTCGCCGGGAACGGCAACCTGCGAGGTATTCGCTCGGCCGAAACGACATTGCGCATCGGTCGGGTCATAGAACTCGGTGGCAAGCGCGAGGCTCGCCAAACGCTGGGACAAGCCGAACTGAGAGAACAAGAGCATCAGGCCACCAAAACGCGGATCGACCTGGCCAGTTCAACTACGGCCCGCTTCATTGAAGTGCTCGCTAGGCAACAGCGATTGACGTATGCCGAGGAGCGTATCAAGCAAGCGGAGCGCACCCGTCGAGAGGTTGCAGCGTGGGTAAAAGCCGCTCGCAATCCTGAGTCGGATTTGCAGGCCGCCGATATTGCGGTCGCTGAGGCGCAGCTCAATCGCGAGAGTGCTGAACTCGAATTGGCGAGCGCCAAGATGACTTTGGCCGCGAGCTGGGGGGCAATGACCCCCGACTTCGGCGAAGTCGTCGGCGACCTCCAAACCTTGCCGACCGTGGCGCCATTCGAGACGTTGGCTACCCGTTTGCCTATGACGCCGGAACTGTGGGCTTCGCGCTTGCGGGCCGACACCATCGGCGCCCGGCGCCGGCTCGCGGAGGCCGAAGCCAAACCCAACATTGACGTCAGCTTGGGCGTGCGACGTTTGGAAGCCTTCAAGGATCACGGCGTGGTGATGTCGATCTCGGTGCCGTTGGGTAGCCCGACGCGCTCTGGATACGCGGTGTCCCAGGCAAATGCGGAGCTTGCTGCGCTGGAAGCGCGGCGTGACGCCGAACGCTTCGAGCGCCACCAGACCCTGTTCGACAAGTATCAAGAACTCACGCACGCGCGAACAGAGGCTGAATCGTTACGCGCACGAATGCTGCCTATGGCTGAAAGCGCCCTGACAACAACTCGTCGCGGCTTTGAGCAAGGCCGATTCTCTTATTTGTCGCTGGCCCAAGCGCAGCGGACGCTGTTCGATCTGCGTGCGCGTGCTGTCGAAGCCGCCACCCGCTATCACCTTCTGCTGGTCGAGGTGGAACGCCTCACCGCCACCGTTGAGGACACCGCACCATGATTCGCATTCTCTCCCTGTTACTCCTTTGCGTATTTGCCGCTGCATGCAGCCCTGGCGGCGACAAACCCAAAGAGGAGGCCAGTGCCCAAGCCAGCGGAAGCTATGAGCGCGGGCCAAACAATGGCCGACTACTCCGTGATGGAGACTTCGCCCTGGAAGTCACCATCTACGAAACCAATGTGCCCCCGCATTACAGGCTCTACGCCTATCGCGACGGCAAGCCAGTCGCTCCCGCCGATGTCGTTGCGACTATCAAACTCTCCCGTTTGGATGGCGAGGTCAACCAGTTCACGTTCACGCCAGAGGGCAACTATCTGGTCGGCAGCGGTGAAGTGATCGAGCCGCATTCGTTCGATGTCGCCGTGTCCGCCGAACATGCCGGAAAGAAGTCCACTTGGTCTTACCAGTCCTATGAGGGCCGCGTAAGCATTCCGGCCGGCATCGCCAAGGATGCCGGTATCAAAACCGAATCAGCAGGGCCGGCAGTCATCCGAGACGTTGTGCGGTTGATGGGAACCGTTGTCCTAGATGCCGACAGACACGCGGCGGTTGGCGCACGCTTCCCTGGCATCGTGCGATCGGTGAACGTGCAGCAGGGCGAGCGAGTCCGCCGCGGCCAGACGCTGGCCGTCGTAGAGGGCAACGACAGTATGCGTACCTACCCGATTACCGCACCGTTCGATGGCGTGGTGCTCGCACGCAATACGAACGTCGGTGACGTGGCCGAGGCAGGTGCGCTGTTCGAGCTGGCCGACCCGTCCAACGTATGGATCGACCTGCGCGCCATTGGCACCGATGCCGAAGCCCTAAAGCCAGGACAGCCAGTACGAATCCGGTCAGCGACTGGGAAGACCGAAGCCAGCGGAAAGATTCAGCGACTGTTGCCGGTGGCCGGCAGCGGCCAGAGCGTCATTGCCCGCGTCAGCATCCCGAACTTGGAGGGACGTTGGCGCCCAGGTATGACCGTGGCAGCCGAGGTCACAGTAGGCACGCGCAACGTACCGCTGGCGGTAAAAGAGTCGGGGTTGCAGCGATTCCGCGACTTCACCGTGGTGTTCACGCAAGTCGGCGAGACATACGAAGTCCGAATGCTCGAACTTGGCGATCGTGATGGTGAATACGTTGAGGTGACTGGAGGACTCAAGCCCGGCACGAACTACGTGGCCGAGCAAAGTTTCCTGATACGCCAAGACATCGAAAAGTCTGGCGCAAGCCACGATCACTGAGGACGCGGATATGCTCGAACGTATCATTCGCGCGTCCATCGCGCATCGCTGGCTCGTGCTTCTATTGGTGCTCGCCCTGTCCGGGCTGGGGATCTGGAACTACAGCCGCTTACCGATCGACGCGATACCGGACATTACCAATGTCCAGGTACAGATCAATACCGAGGCGCCAGGCTACTCGCCAATGGAGGCTGAGCAGCGCGTCACTTTCCCGGTTGAGACGGCGCTGGCTGGCCTCGCTCGGCTCGACTACACCCGCTCGGTTTCCCGCTACGGTCTGTCGCAGGTCACTGCGGTCTTTGAGGACGGCACTGACATTTACTTTGCCCGTCAGCAGGTCGCCGAACGCTTGCAGCAGGCATCTTCGCAACTTCCGGCGGGCCTGAATCCCTCTCTCGGGCCAGTGGCAACCGGCCTGGGCGAGATATTCATGTACACCTTGGAACCCGAAAAGGGCTACGAGGAAATATGGACGCCGACCGCGCTGCGCACGTTGCAGGACTGGTCGGTGCGTCCGCAGCTCCGCAATCTGAAAGGCGTCACCGAGGTCAACACCATCGGCGGCTACGTGCGTCAATTCCACATCACGCCCGATCCGGTCAAGCTGCTGGCCTACGAGTTGACGATGAACGACGTGCTGAACGCCGTCGCGCGGAACAACGCCAACGTCGGCGCCGGCTACATCGAACGTCATGGCGAGCAGTACCTGATCCGCATCCCCGGACAAGTGCGCGACATCGAGCGACTGCGGAAAATTGTCGTGGCAACGCGCGATGGACTGCCACTCCGAATTGGCGACGTGGCGGAAGTTCTAGAGGGTAGCGAACTGCGAACCGGCGCGGCCACGAAAGACGGCAAAGAGGTCGTGCTGGGTACGGCATTCATGCTGATTGGCGAGAACAGCCGAGCAGTTGCACAGCGCACAGTAGAAAAGCTCGCTGAGATCGACGCGACACTTCCCGAGGGAGTCCGCGCGCACGCGGTTTACGACCGCACTCAACTCGTTGATCGCACCATCGCAACCGTGCAGAAGAATCTTCTGGAAGGCGCGTTGCTGGTGATCGCCGTGCTGTTCCTGTTGCTGGGCAACTTGCGTGCAGCCCTGATAACCGCTGCGGTGATTCCGCTCGCCATGTTGCTGACGATCACTGGCATGGTGCAGAACCGCATCTCGGCCAACCTAATGAGCCTGGGCGCGCTGGATTTCGGCCTGATTGTCGATGGTGCGGTCATCATCGTGGAAAACTGCTTGCGCAGGTTCAGTGAACGACAGCACCAGCTCGGTCGCCTGCTGACCCGTGATGAGCGTTTCTCGCTGGTTTCGAGCGCCAGCGCAGAGGTCATCAAGCCTGCCCTGTTCGGGTTGTTCATCATCACGGCTGTTTACCTTCCGATCTTCGCGTTGTCTGGTGTGGAAGGAAAGATGTTCCATCCGATGGCCCTCACCGTCGTGATCGCATTGACTGGTGCGATGGTGTTATCGTTGACCTTCGTGCCTGCTGCGGTCGCACTGTTTGTCACCGGCAAGGTTTCCGAGAAGGAAACCAAGGTGATGCGCGGCATCAGCCGCTTCTATGCGCCACTTCTCCAGAAGGCAATCAAGCTGAGAGTCGCCGTCGTCGCGGCGGCGGCAGTGCTGGTGGTGCTATCTGGTTTGCTTGCGACGCGCTTGGGCACCGAGTTCATCCCCAATCTGGATGAAGGTGACATCGCCTTGCACGCGATGCGCATTCCCGGAACGAGTCTGACCCAGGCGATTGGTATGCAGCGCCAGTTGGAGGCGCGGATCAAGGAGTTTCCAGAGGTGGAGGAAGTCGTCGCCAAGATCGGTACTGCTGAGGTTGCGACTGACCCCATGCCGCCTTCGGTGGCTGACACTTTCATCATGCTCAAGGATCGTAGCGAATGGCCCGATCCGCGCAAACCGAGAGCCGTACTGCTTGCCGAACTGGAGAAGGCGGTGAACGCCATTCCCGGCAACAACTACGAGTTCACTCAACCCGTGCAGATGCGCATGAATGAGTTGATCGCAGGTGTCCGTGCCGAGGTGGCGATCAAGGTGTATGGCGATGACATGGAGCAACTGGCCCAAATAGGCTCGAAGATTGAAGCCGTGGCCGAGAGTATCGAGGGGTCTGCCGACGTGGCGCTCGAACAGATTACGGGCCTGCCGCTGATGACGATCACGCCGAACGTGGATGCGCTGTCCCGATACGGCTTGGCGATCGACGACGTACAGCAAACGGTGGCAATCGCCCTTGGCGGTGCCGTCGCCGGCCAGGTGTTTGAGGGCGATCGCCGATTCGATATCGTAGTTCGGCTGCCCGAAGCGCAACGCCAAGACCCGAAGGCACTGGCGACACTGCCCATTCCGGTTCCGGCCGGCGCTGCTGCCGGGCTGGGCCAAGCCGCCTACGTGCCGCTCGGGCAGCTTGCGTCGATCGAAGTGGCGCCCGGCCCCAATCAGATCAGCCGCGAGAACGGTAAACGCCGGATCGTTATCACCAGCAATGTGCGCGGACGCGATCTAGGGTCGTTCGTGGAAGAACTGCGTGAACGCGTAAGCCGTGAAATCACGCTGCCAGAGGGCTATTGGGTCAACTACGGAGGCACGTTCGAGCAACTCATCTCGGCTAGCCAACGCCTGTCCGTCGTCGTACCGGCTGTACTGGTTCTGATCTTCGGCCTGCTGTTCATGGCCTTCGGTTCGGGCCGGGATGCCACTGTCGTCTTTAGCGGTGTGCCGTTAGCGCTGACGGGTGGCGTTGCCGCATTGTGGCTGCGCGATATTCCGCTTTCGATTTCGGCAGGGGTCGGCTTCATTGCCCTATCCGGTGTGGCAGTGCTCAACGGCCTGGTGATGGTGAGCTTCATTCGCAAGCTGCACCACGATGGCGCGCCGATTCAGGATGCCATTGTGAATGGCGCGATGACGCGGCTACGCCCGGTGCTGATGACTGCGCTGGTTGCAAGCCTCGGTTTCGTACCGATGGCCATCAACGTTGGAACGGGCGCGGAAGTGCAACGACCCCTCGCAACTGTCGTCATCGGCGGCATTGTCTCTTCGACGCTGCTGACGTTGCTGGTACTGCCGGCCCTGTATCGCCTCATTCATCGGCGTACCGACCGCCAGAACACCGCGCCAGCGTAAGCACGATGCCAATTTATCAACAGGTTCACATGGTGCGGCGAACGCAAGAAAGATGCTTGCCGCACTCGAACAACAAGGATTTTTAGGAGATTAATTGAGGTATGACATTCATGCGTGAAAGATCACTTGACGTAATACTGGATCGCTATCGACCGATCTGGCAACGGATTTCCCTGTTTCTCATGGCGACGGTTCTCCTGTTGTTCGCGTGTGCGAATCAGGCGCTCGCCCATGCCGTTGCCGAGGGTGATAAGGGCTACATCCAGGAAATATCCGGCGTCAACCTCATCCCTTTTATGTATCTAGGGGCGAAGCACATGGCGACAGGGTACGACCATATCCTGTTCCTGCTCGGTGTGATCTTCTTCCTGTACCGGATGAAGCATATCGCCCTGTATGTGACGCTATTTGCCATCGGCCACTCGACGACGATGCTGCTTGGCGTGTATTTCAACGTCGGGATAAACAGCTACATCATCGACGCGATCATCGGTCTTTCGGTGGTTTACAAGGCGCTCGACAACATCGGCGCATTTCAGCGTTGGCTCGGCTTCCAGCCCAACACGAAAGTCGCAACAGTCGTATTCGGACTCTTTCACGGATTCGGCCTGTCAACCAAGATCATCGAATACAACATCTCGCCCGATGGCCTGATTCCAAATCTTTTGGCATTCAATGTCGGCGTTGAAATCGGGCAGTTGATCGCGCTCGGCACTATTCTGATCGCAATGAGCTACTGGCGCCGAACAGCTAGTTTCTGGCGCCATGCGTACACCGCCAACGTAGCGATGATGTGTGCCGGTTTCATCCTGATCGGCTATCAGCTCACCGGCTATTTCGTTTCCTGAATCAAACACGGAGAAAATTCCATGTACAACGTATCCAAGCCAACCCTCGACGACCTTCCATCGTCGAAACAACTGCTGCGCTCGACGCTCATTGCACTCGTCGCCGCCATCGCAATTTTGGTCGGCATCGTCCTTCCCTCCGAGTACGCGATCGACCCAACAGGGATTGGTCGCGTCCTCGGCCTGACGGAAATGGGGGAGATCAAGGCGCAATTGGCCGAAGAAGCCGCTGCGGATGCCGCGAAGGATGCAGCCATGCCCGCTGCCGCGACGACAGGGAATGCAGGCACCGCCGCGCCTGCACAAGCACAGAACGCCGCGCAGGCGGAGAACGGCGCCGCCTGGCGCGATGAAATGCGCGTCGCACTCAAGCCCGGCCAAGGGGCGGAGGTGAAGTTGAGTATGAAGGCCGGCGAGCAGGTCGAGTTCAGTTGGGTTGCCGAAGGGGGCGTTGTGAACTTCGATACCCACGGCGATGGTGGCGGCCAGTCCATCAGTTATGAAAAGGGTCGCGCGGTGCCCGCTAGCAATGGCGTGATCGAGGCTGCCTTTAGTGGAAATCACGGTTGGTTCTGGCGGAACCGTGGCGACGCTGACGTGACGGTGATTGTTCGCACTCGCGGTCAATACATGGAAATGAAGCGCGTCTTGTGATTGGCAAATTGGTTACGGGCACATGCCCATGCACTCCGGCTTCCCCCCCATGCCAATTGCATGGCAGGAAGCCGAAGTTTCCCGCCCTGCCACATAGGCCGGGCCTCATCCCAGGAGATATTGAAATGAACATTCGTCCGGTTTTGATTGCAGCTCTAGCCAGCGCCTCGCTCGCTTCGCCATTCGTGATGGCCCATACCGGCGGGCATGACGACGATGCGAAGGCGATACCGAAGACATGCGAGCAATTGGCAGATACGAAGCGGTATATCAGTGACGTGGCTTATCCCGAAGTAAAGAAGCTGAAGGAGCAATGCGACGCCGCGAAGAAGAAGCCAAACGCGGCGCAATCTTCTGCGGAACGCCGCCCGTCCAACGGCGGCAACTGATTGTTTAGGGCGTAGCCGCGACTCACAGGTCGCGGCTACCGCCTGCGATGCGCACTCGTGGGAGCTATTCGTCTATGGAGTTGAGACATCTAAAATACTTTCTCGCCGTGGCGGAGGAGCTTCACTTCGCTAGAGCTTCGGAGAAGCTGCACATTGAACAATCTCCACTTTCTCGCGCCATTAAGGAGCTAGAGGAGGAACTAGGTGTTGTACTGTTTGCCCGTACCACACGCAGCACTCGCCTAACACGTGCAGGTAAGTTGTTTCTGGAGCATGTCCGCCGGGTATTTGCTGTTCTGCAACAAGCGCGCGACAGCGTAAAAGCAGCGGCCAATGGATTTCACGGTCAGTTGCGGGTGGCCTTATCGGACGGCATTACACCGTCGCGCCTTCCGGCGGTGCTCGCTTTGTGCCGACAGGAAGAACCTGAAGTCGAGATTCGCTTCTCCGAAGTGCCGTTGTCGCAACAAATCAAGGGGCTACACGACGATCTTTATGACGTAGGATTCGCGCAATCAGACGAAGTGGGCGAGGGCATCGTCGCTATACCCGTCTGGAGCGATGCGCTCATGGTGGCTGTACCTGCTCGACATCCTCTGCTGGCGCATAAGCGCATTCCGTTGGAGGAACTGCTCCGCTACCCTCTGGTTCTGTGCGATCCACAGGTTTGCGAAAGCCACGCGAAACACGTTGATCGGGTACTGCGCCGTGCGGACATGGAACCCTTGATCGCGGAGCGCGTGGCCTCCTGCGATTTGATGATGGCGCTTGTATCGGCCGGCTTCGCGCTTGGGCTTACGGGTGCAGCACACATTACAGCTAGCAGAGAACCGGGCGTGGTGGCCCGCCCCTTGGCATCACGTGTCCCACCCCTGACAACCTATCTGCTGCACCCTATAGGCGAACCATCGGAGGTTCTGGCTCGATTCATTGAGCGCGTACAGGCCATCGAATCTCTGGAATCTCCCAGGCCCATGCTGGGCCGCAATCTTGATCCCCCGGAGGAACCTGCGCCATGACGAAGATCATCCTTTTCTTGCTGGTGCCGGTGTTGACCGCCTGCGGCCAGTCCGAAACGTCTCAGAAGGCCAACACATCGGAAGCGAATATCCCAACGGTGGAGGAACTGGCAGCCAATCCCGAACGGTTGAAGGAACTACGCCAGCAGTGCAAGACGGATCGGCCCAAGCTGGGTGACGTGCTCTGCAATCGGGTGGCCGAGGCCACGCGCAAACGGTTCTATGGCGACGGCGAAACGCCCTACACGCCGCCGAAGGAATCGCCCAAGTTCTGATCGTTGGCAGTTCGCCGCATCGGCTTCAATTTTCTGTTCGACACGCCGCAATGCGCTATCGCTTGCGGCGTTTTTCTTTGGTTCGACGCCGCGCGAATTCTGTCTTTTTGCTCGACCTTTCTGCTCGAAACGGTCTTTGACCGGCACTGACCCGGCACCGATCCTGACGCTAGCGGCACGTCCTTGTGCCGCGCTTTCCATGAGGAAGAAGCGCAGGAGAAATCGGAGGCCAGGTAATGCAAGGGACGAACGTGCTGTTCGGTCAGATCGCCGTGGTATTCGGCATCGTGATCGCCGGCGTGTGGGGCGCCACACAATGGACAGCAGCCGCCCTTGGTTATCAGCTACGCCTTGGCTCGCCCTGGTTCGATCTTCTTGGCACACCGATCTACCACCCGTGGAAGCTGTTTGAGTGGTGGTTCTTCTTCGATGCCTACGCGCCGCGCGTGTTCGATACCGGCGGCGCCATCGCGGGTGGCAGCGGCCTGCTGGCGGTGGTGGTCGCCATCGGCATGTCGATCTGGCGCTCACGGCAATCGCGCCTGGTCACGACCTACGGCTCGGCGCGCTGGGCGAACGCGGATGACATTCGCAAGGCGGGTCTGACGCAGCCGGCCGGCGTATTCCTCGGCCAGCACGACCGCCAGTACCTGCGGCATGAAGGCCCGGAACACGTCCTGACCTTCGCTCCCACACGCTCAGGCAAAGGTGTCGGCCTGGTGGTGCCGACGCTGCTTTCCTGGTCTGCGTCCGCCGTCATCCACGACATCAAAGGCGAGAACTGGCAGATCACTGCCGGCTGGCGTAGCCGTTTCAGCCACTGCCTGCTGTTCAACCCCACCGATGCAAAGTCGGCGGCCTACAACCCACTGCTGGAGGTGCGGCGCGGCGCGCATGAGGTGCGCGACGTGCAGAACATCGCGGACATTCTGGTCGATCCCGAAGGTGCGCTGGAGAAGCGCAACCATTGGGAAAAGACCAGCCATGCGCTGTTGGTCGGCGCCATCCTGCATGTGCTCTACGCGGGCGAAGACAAGACGCTGCGCGGCGTCGCCAACTTCCTGTCCGACCCGGCCAGCCCCTTCGAGCTGACCTTGCACCGGATGATGACCACGCCGCACCTCGGCGATGGGCCGCATCCTGTCGTCGCTTCGGCGGCGCGCGAAGTGCTCAACAAGTCGGACAACGAGCGTTCCGGCGTGTTGAGCACCGCCATGTCGTTCCTCGGCCTGTACCGCGACCCCACGGTGGCCGAAGTCACATCGCGCTGCGACTGGCGCATTGCCGACCTGATCGCGGCAGAGCATCCGGTGTCGCTGTATTTGGTGGTGCCGCCCTCGGACATATCGCGGACGAAGCCGCTCATCCGCCTGATCCTCAACCAGATCGGCCGGCGCCTCACCGAATCGCTCGATGGCTCCGATGGCATCGAGCGCCGCCACAAGCTGCTACTGATGCTCGATGAGTTCCCTGCGCTGGGACGACTCGACTTCTTTGAGACGGCCTTGGCCTTCATGGCGGGCTACGGCATCCGCAGCTTCCTCA
>PGEI01000097.1 GCA_002894305.1 Comamonadaceae bacterium CD01 | reverse complement strand
CCGAAAAGACGCGGTTTTATGTCGCAGATAGCGTCGAACACTGCACTAGTGACATTCACTGCAGGCCGCATTGGCCTGCGCACCATCAACAGACGTTGACAGGGAGGACGCAATGCACGCACTGGCCCGGGCCATCACGCAGACCAATCTGTGGGTCGGAAAAATTGCCGCCTGGCTGATCGTTCCGATGTTTCTGTCGCTGCTGGCCGACGTCGTCATGCGCTATGTGGTGGGCAGCGCGACGATCTGGACGTCGGAGCTGGCTCAGCTCATCTTTGGTTTGTACTCGGTCATCGCCGGCGGCTACCTACTGGCCGAGCGCGGCCACGTCAGCGTCGACATCCTCTACGGCAAGCTCTCGCGCAAGCGCAAGGCGCTGCTGGATCTGGCGACCTCGTTCCTGTTCCTGTTCTTCCTGATCGTGTTGATCTGGCAGAGCGGCGACATGGCGTGGGAGTCGATTGCCCGGTGGGAGACCTCGCAAAGCCTGTGGAAGCCCTACATCTGGCCGATCAAGGCGGCGATTCCGGTGGCAGGCGTGCTGCTGTTGCTGCAGGGACTGGTGCGCATGGCCAGTGACGTGCGCACGCTGCGCGGGCTGAATAACGACCCGGCGGTCTGGGGCCAGCAGGCCGCCGAACCGGGCGGCGAATAAACACAAGGAGTCACTGTGTCAGTTGAATGGACCACAGCCCTGTTTTTTGGCTCACTGCTGTTTTTTCTTTTCGTCGGCGTGCCGCTGGTATTCACGCTGGGCGGCATTTCGGTCGTTTTTCTGTATTTCTCGATCGGAACACCGGGTTTCTACATCGTTGCCTCCAAGTTCTGGGACTCGATGACCAGCTTCACGCTGATCGCCATTCCGATGTACGTCTACATGGCCATGCTGCTGGAGAAATCGGGCGTGGCCAACAACCTGTACCGGATGATGCACCTGTGGTTCGGCGGCTTTCGCGGCGGGCTGGCGATTGGCACCGTGGCGATCTGCGCCATCTTCGCCGCGATGAGCGGGGTCAGCGGCGCAGCGGTGGTGACCATGGGCACGATTGCGCTGCCGCAGATGCTCAACCGCGGCTATGACAAGCGGCTTGCCGCCGGCGCCATCAACTGCGGTGGCGGCTGGGGCATTCTCATTCCACCATCGGTGCTGATGATTCTGTACGCCATGCTCACCGAGGTGTCGGTCGGGCGGTTGTTCGCCTCGGGCATCCTGCCGGGCGTGCTGCTGTTCACGTTGGTGACCATCTACATCGGCGTGCGCGCCTGGCTGCAGCCCGAGCTGGCGCCGGCGCTGCCGCCCGAGGAGCGCGGCGACTGGAAGATGAAAATCGACTCGCTCAAGGCCGTGTTCCTGCCGCTGCTCATCGTCGCGCTGGTGCTGGGCGCCATTTTCACCGGCCTCGCCACGGCGACCGAGTCGGCCGCGCTGGGCGTGCTGGGCGCGCTGGTGGCGGCAGCCGTGCACCGCAAGCTGACACTGGCGGTGCTCAATGACTCGGCCATCCAGACGCTGCGCCTGACGGCCATGGTGATGTGGATTCTGTTTGCCGCGCATGCCTTCTCCACCGCCTACACCACGTTGGGCGCCAATGCGCTGATCGACGACCTGATGCTGCTCATCCCCGGCGGGCCGTATGGTGCGCTGGTCTTCATGATGCTGGTGCTGTTCGTGCTGGGCATGGTGCTCGACCCGGTCGGCATCATGCTGATCACGCTGCCGGCCTTCATGCCGGTGGTGCAGAACTACGGCTGGGATCCGATCTGGTTCGGCGTGCTGTTCATCATCATGATGGAGATGGGCTACATGACGCCGCCGTTCGGCTTCAACCTGTTCTACCTCAAGGGCGTGGCGCCGCCGGAGGTGACCATGCACGACCTGTACGTGTCGGTCATCCCCTATGTGCTGGTGACGCTGCTGGGTGCGTTGATCATCGTCTTCTTCCCGCAGATCGCGCTGTACCTGCCCAATCTGTTCTTCGGCGCGCCGATTACCTGACTGACTCGCCCGCTGCCCGCCCCGTGTCTGCGGGAGTGGGCGGGCTGGTTTTCTGTGGGGTGTTCAGAGCAGCCTGCTGCAGTCGCTCCGTGCAAACGGGCTGCGTGCGCCGGGGCAGGGTGCCTCTGTCGATCTGCAGCCGCCGCCGAAGGCGGCCCGGACTCTGGTGTTCCCTCGGCTACACCACGCCCTTGCCCCGCAGCGCCTGCAGCCGCGCTGCATCAAGCCCCAGCTTCTCGCGCAGCACCTCGTCGGTGTGCTGGCCCAGCGCGGGCGGCGCGTAGCGCAGCGTCACCGGCGTGTCCGACAGGCGCAGCGGGCTGGCCGTCGTCGCAACCTTGTTGACCTGCTCACCGGCCGGCAGCCGGCCGTCGGGGTAGCGCAGCTGCTCGACGCGCAGGCCGCGCGCGCGCACCTGGGGGTCGTCGAAGGCCTGGCCAACGTTGTTGATCGGCCCGCAGGGCACTGCGCGGCTTTCCAGCAACTGTACCCATTCGGCCGTGGTGCGCGTGCGGGTGAGCGCCTGCATCATCGGGATCAGCACGCCGCGGTTGATCACGCGCGCGGCGTTGGTCGTGTAGTGCGCGTCCTGGTGCCAGGTGGTGCCCGCGGCCTCGCAAAAGCGCGCGAACTGGCCGTCGTTGCCGATTGCCAGCAGCACGTTGCCGTCCTGCGTCGGGAAGTCCTGGTAGGGCACGACGCTGGGGTGGGTGTTGCCCTGGCGCGTGGGGATGCTGCCGGCGTTCAGGTAGCCCGCGCCCTGGTTGCCCAGCATGGCCATGGCGCAGTCCAGCAGTGCGATGTCGATGTGCTGGCCGCGGCCGGTGTGCTCGCGCGCCTGCAGCGCCGCCAGGATGGCGGTGGTCGCGTACATGCCGGTGAACAGGTCGACCACGGCCACGCCCACGCGCAGCGGGCCGGCGCCGGGCTCGCCGTCGGCGTGGCCGGTAAAGCTCATCACGCCGCTCATCGCCTGGATCAAGAGGTCGTAGCCGGCGCGCGGCGCATACGGCCCGGTGTGGCCGAAGCCGGTGACCGAGCAGTAGACCAGGCGCGGGTTCAGCGCCGACAGGCTGGCGTAGTCCAGCCCGTAGCGCGCAAGCCCGCCGGTCTTGAAGTTCTCGACCACCACGTCGCTTTGCGCGGCCAGGTCACGAATGATCTGCTGGCCCTCGGGCGTGGCCATGTCCACGGTGACAGAGCGCTTGTTGCGGTTGCACGCCGCGTAGTAGCAGGCCTGCTGCGTGGGCTGGCCCGCGTCGTCGGCGAAGAAGGGCGGGCCCCAGTGGCGTGTGTCGTCGCCGGCGCCGGGTTTTTCGATCTTGATCACGTCGGCGCCCAGGTCGGCCAGGTTCTGTGTGCACCAGGGGCCGGCAAGCACGCGCGACAGGTCGAGCACGCGCAGGTGGCCCAGCGCGCCGGCGGCGGGAGTGGGAGTGGGGGAGGAGGGGGTGGTGTTCATGCGCTCACATTTCGTTGGCAAAAATCATGGCGTCGCCATGCTACGTGCTGGCTGGCGTGCCCGTGTCTGCTTTTGTGAAAGCAGGCGTTTTGCGCCGCCGCGGCGACACGATGCGGGCCGCGGCCTCCCTACAATGCCGGGCCATGGCCATGCATTTCGATCTTGTGGATCTGCGCCTGATGGTGCACATCGCCGACGCCAACAGTATGACGCGCGGCGCAGAGCTTTCCTTCATCTCGCTGCCCGCGGCCAGCACGCGCATCAAGAACCTGGAGGAGAGCATTGGCACCAAGCTGCTGTACCGCACCAGCCAGGGCGTGACGCTGACCCCGCCGGGCCAGGCCTTCGTGACCCATGCGCGCCAGGTGCTGGGCCAGATCGAGCACCTGCGCGGCGACATGCAGGAGTACGTGCGCGGCATCAAGGGCCATGTGCGCGTGTTCGCCAACACCACGTCGCTGAGTGAATTCCTGCCGCCGGTGCTGCGCCACTTCCTGAGCGCCAACCCCGACGTGAACATCGACCTGCGCGAGCGCCTGTCGCACGACATCGTGCGCGCGGTGACCGAGGGGCAGACCGACATCGGCATCGTCGCCGGCCTGGTGCGCACCGAGAACCTGGAGACCCTGCCCTACCGGCGCGACCGCCTGGTGCTGGTCGTGCCGCGCGGCCATGCGCTGGACGGCTGCACCCAGGTGGCGTTTGCCGATACGCTGGAGCTGGAATACGTCGGGCTGCACGAGTCGAGCGCCATCCACGGCTTTTTGCGCCAGGCCAGCGACCAGCTGCACCGCCCGATCAAGCAGCGCATCCAGGTGGGCAACTTCGAGACCGCCTGCCGCATGATCGAGTCGGGCGTGGGCGTGGGCGTGCTGCCCGAGTCGGCCGCCAGCCGCCACGCGCACGGCATGGAGATTGCCATCGTGCCGCTGGCCGACGCCTGGTCGGTGCGCGAGATGCAGATCTGCGTGCGCAGTCTGGATGCGCTGCCCGGCTTTGCCCAGGACCTGGTGCAGATGCTGGTGGCCGACGCCCAGGGGCGATTGGCGCTTTCTTGATCAAGCCCAGGAGACACGAGCAATGCAAATGGATTTGCAACACCTGCAGCTGGCGCTGTCCGAGCGCGGCGTGGCCACCGTGACGATTGCCAACGGCACGGCGCTGAACATTCTGGACAGCGCGACGACGGCCGAGATGGCGCAGTTGCTGCGCCGGCTGGCACGCGATGACAGCGTGCGCGCGCTGGTGCTGCGCGGCAGCGGCGAGCGCGCGTTCGTCGCCGGCGCCAACATCAATGAGTTGGTGCAGCTGGCGCCCGATACGGCGCGGTGCTTCATCACCGGGCTGCACGACCTGTGCGAGGCGGTGCGCGATTTCCCCCAGCCCACGGTGGCGCGGCTGGCGGGCTGGACCATGGGGGGTGGCCTGGAGCTGGCCGCTGCCTGCGACCTGCGCGTCGGCGCGCGCGACGCGCAGTTCTCGATGCCCGAGGTGCGCGTGGGCATTCCGTCGGTGATCCACGCGCGGCTGCTGGCGCGCCTGATCGGCGAGGGCAACGCGCGCTGGCTGCTGCTGACCGGCGCGGCCATCGACGCCGACAAGGCACTGCGCTGGGGGCTGCTCAACGAGGTGGCGGACGCTGGCGAGCTGGACGCGGCGGTGCAGCAGCTGCTCGACGACCTGCTGGCCTGTGCACCGCGCGCACTGCGCGCGCAAAAGGCCTTGCTGCGCGCCTGGGAGGATCCGTCGATCGAGCGCGGCCTGCATGAGAGCATTACCGCGTTTGCCGACAGCTACACCACCGATGAGCCGCGCGAGGCGATGGAGCAGCACTTCTTCAATCGCAAGCGCGGCTGATGCGCTCCGAGGCGCGGCGGCGCAGCAGCGTCCGCCGGCCCATGTCGCGGGTCGTGGGTCAATCGGCCGACGGCCTGTCCAGCGTTGTCGGCGCCAGCCAGTACTTGAAGGTGCCGCTGCCGCTGGCAACCAGCTGGCCGTCCGCATCGCGCAACTCGGCCGCGCAACTGCACAGGCTGCGGCTGGCGTGCACCACCCAGCCCTCGGCCAGCAGCGCGCCGCGCCCGGGGCGGTGAAAACGGCTGGTCATCTCCACGGTCACCGCGGTCTGCGACGGCGCGCCCGGCTGCAGCGCACAGGCGCGCGACATGACCGAATCGAGCAGCGCCATGATGACGCCGCCGTGCGCCGCGGGCAGCTGGTTGAGCAGCTCGGGGCGCAGCTCGGGAAGGCGCACCCAGACCTTGCCCTCGGGCGCCGGGACTTGCGCTGCGCCGATCAGGCGCATGAAGGCGCTGCGCTCGGGCGGCCGTTCCGCCGTGGTGTCGGGCACGCCACTCATGCGCCGCGCGCCGCGCGCACCATGGCGCGGGCGATGATGATTTGCTGGATCTGCGTCGTGCCCTCGTACAGGCGAAACAGCCGCACGTCGCGGTAGAAGCGCTCGATGCCGTACTCGGCCATATAGCCCGCGCCGCCCAGGATCTGCACCGCGCGGTCGGCAACGCGCCCGCACATCTCGGTGGCGAACATCTTGGCGCTTGATGCCTCGATGGCCACCTCCAAGCCGTCGTCGCGCCGGCGCGCGGCGTCCAGCGTCATGCACTCGGCGGCGTACAGCTCGGCCTGGCTGTCGGCCAGCATGGCCTGCACCAGCTGGAAGTCGCAGATTGCCTGGCCAAACTGCTTGCGGTCGAGCGCGTAGGCCAGCGCGTCGCGCAGCATGCGCCGGGCAGCGCCCACGGCGACGGCGGCGATGTGGATGCGGCCCTTCTCCAGCACCTTCATCGCGGTCTTGAAGCCGCGTCCCTCCTTGAGGCCGATGAGGTTGGCCGCAGGCACGCGCACGTTGTCGAAGATCACGTCGCAGGTGTGCGCGCCCTTCTGGCCCATCTTTTTGTCATAGGCGCCAAAGCTGATGCCGGGGCTTTTCGCATCGACGATGAAGGCCGACACGCCACCAGCGCCCTTGTTGCTGGGGTCGGTGCGCGCCATCAGCGTGAACATGCCTGCGTGCGGCGCGTTGGTGATGAAGCGCTTGGTGCCGTTGACCACGTAGTGGTCGCCATCACGGATGGCCGTGGTGCGCAGCGACGCCGCGTCCGAGCCGGCCTCGGGCTCGGTCAGCGCGAACGAGGCGATCACCTCGCCGGTGGCCATGCGCGGCAGCCACTGGGCCTGCTGCTCGGGCGTGCCGTCGATCAGGATGCCCTGCGAGCCGATGCCCACCGTGGTGCCGATGACCGAGCGGAAGGCCGGCGCGGTCTGGCACAGCTCCAGCAGCACGCGGCACTCCTCCTCCATGGTCAGCTCCAGGCCGCCGAATTTCTCGGGAATCGTCAGGCCGAACAGCCCGAGATCGCGCATTTCCTGCACTATTGACGAGGGGATCTCGTCGGTCTCGGCCACTTCGTTCTCGGCCGGCACCAGGCGCTCGCGCACGAAGCGGCGCACGCTGTCGAGCAGCGCTTCCAGGGTTTCGGGGTCGCGGATCATGTCGTACTCCTTTGCCGCTCAGAGGGTGGCGGCCGTGCCCAGGATGGCCGTCGACTGGCTCGACAGCGTGCCGCCGTTGCCGTGCACCACGGCGGTGTCGTGGCGCTTCAACTGCCGCGCGCCGGCCTGGCCGCGCAGCTGGCGCACCGCCTCGACCAGCGCAAAGATGCCATACATGCCCGGGTGCACGCACGACAGTCCACCACCATTGGTGTTGACCGCCAGGCGCCCGCCCGGGGCGATGCCGCCGCCCTGCACGAAGGCACCGCCCTCGCCCTTGGCGCAAAAGCCCAGGTCTTCGAGGAACAGGATGGTGTTGATCGTGAACGCGTCGTAGACCTGGGCCATGTCCATGTCGGCCGCCTTCAGGCCCGCCATGGCGAACGCCTGCGCGCCCGACTGGGCCGCGCTGGTGATGGTCAGGTCGGGCATGCACGAGATCTGGCGATGCCAGATGGCGGTGGCGTTGCCCAGCAGGTAGACCGGTGGCTGGGGCAGGTCGCGCGCGCGGTCGGCTCGGGTCAGCACGATGGCGCCGCCGCCGTCGGTCACCAGGCAGCAGTCGCGCACGGTGAGCGGGCTGGCGATGGGGCGCGCGGCCAGCACTTCGTCGATGGTGAGCGGGTCGCGCATGAAGGCCTCGGGGTTTTGCTGCGCCCAGGCGCGTGCGGCGACGGCCACCTCGGCGAGTTGTGCGCGCGTCGTGCCAAATTCATGCATGTGGCGCGCCGCCGCCAGTGCGTAGGCGGTGACGGGCATCACCGGCTCGTACGGCGCCTCGTAGGGCTGGGGGTCGAGCAGGCGCCGCGCGGTGATGCTCTCCTTGCGCCCGAAGGTGGCCGAGCGCTGCGCGCTGCCGTAGCACACCAGCACCGCCTTGCACTGGCCAGCGTCGAGCGCGCGCATCGCCGGCAGCAGGTGGGCGATGAAGCTGGAGCCGCCGACCATGGTCGAGTCCACGTAGGTCGGGTTGATGCCCAGATGCTCGATCACCGGCATGGCCCACATCGTCGCGTTGACGCTGCATGTGGCCAGGCCGTCGATGTCCTGCATGGTGAGGCCCGCGTCCTGCACCGCGGCGTGCGCTGCGCGCACCAGCAGCGTCATGTCGTCCATGCCGGGCGACTCGCCGCAGCCGTAGGTGGCAGCGCCGGCAATGGCCACGCGGCCGCGTAGCGGACGGTTGACGGCGGCGGCATCCAGGTGAGATTGGGGAATGCGGCTCATGCTGCACCTCCTTGCGCTGCGGGCGTGAACAGCACCAGGCCGCGCCCGTCCTTGTGCGCCACATGGGCCTGCACGCGTTGGCCAATCGCCACGTCCTCGGGTGCCAGGCCCTCGACGCGGCCCATCATGCGCACGCCCTCCTGCAGGTCGACGAGGGCCACGTTGTAGTTGCCGCCGGCATCCTGCTTGCGTGCGATGGTGCTGGTGGAATACACCGTTCCCCCGCCACTGGCGCGCACCCAGCGCAGGCCGGCTGCGCCGCAGTGCGGGCACAGCTCGCGCGGCGGAAAGTTGAAATGCTGGCACTGCGGGCAGTGCTGTATGCAGAAGCGGCCGGCGTCCAGCTCGGCCTGGTAATGGGTCTGGGCACTGACGTGCATGGAAATGCCTTTGCAGAAAAACGGGGTTGCGCTTGAGCATGCACGCAACGCCTGCGCAGTTCAATTCGGCAATCTGAAACCCGGTGTTTGCCGTGCTGCGTGAAAACCCGGCTTTCAGCGTGCCAAAGGGCGACTTAGGCAATCGTGCATAGGCAGATGGGCAGGCGCTTATCTACGATGGCCGCGCCTTACGGCTGACGGTGCCGGCGTGGGCGTACAACGACACATACAAGGAGACACTTTGATGGGGACATTCTCGTTTGGGCGGACATTGGCGCTGGGCGCCGTTTGGTCGGCAGCCTGCCTCGGGGTTCAGGCGGCGGGCATATCCGACGACGTGGTGCGCATTGGCGTGCTGTCGGACATGTCGGGGCTGTATGCCGACACCGCCGGTCGCGGCTCGGTCGAGGCCGCGAAGATGGCGGTCGAGGACTACGGCGCCAGCGTGCTGGGCAAGAAGGTCGAGGTCGTCTGGGCCGACCACCAGAACAAGGCCGACGTGGGCGCCACGCATGCGCGCACCTGGTTCGATCGCGATGGCGTGGATCTGATCATCAACCTCAACAACACCGCGGTGGCCGTGGCGGTGAACAACCTGGCGCGCGAGAGGAACAAGCTGGTGATGAACACCGGCGGCGCGTCCGACATCCTGACCAACGAGCATTGCGCGCCCACCGCCATCCACTACACCTATGACACCTACGCACTGGCCAAGGGCGCGGCCGACGGCATCCTGGCGCAGGGCAAGAAGGAGTGGTTCATCCTGGGCGTGGACTACGCCTTCGGCAAGGCCATGTCGGCCAACCTGAGCGAGTTCGTCGCCGCCGGCGGCGGCAAGATCGTCGGCAGCACCTACCACCCGCTCAACGCGAGCGATTTCTCGTCCTTCCTGTTGCAGGCGCAAAGCTCGAAGGCGCCGGTGATCGCGCTGGCCAACGCCACGTCCGACACGGTCAACACCATCAAGGCGGCCAACGAATTCGGCATCAACAAGAAGCAGACCATCGTGCCCAGCATCATGTTCATCAACGACATCCATGCGCTGGGGCTCAAGCATGGCCAGGGCATGGTGTTCACCACCGGCTTCTATTGGGACCGCAACGACGAGACGCGCGCCTGGGCGCGGCGTTTTTTCAGCAAGATGAAGAAGATGCCCTCGATGGTGCACGCCGGCGACTACTCCGCCGTCACCCAGTACCTGAAGGCGGTGCGGGTTGCAGGCACCGACGACGCGCCGGCCGTCGTCAAGCAGTTGCGGGACATGCAGCTGACCGACATGTTTGCCCAGAACGGCCGCGTGCGCGAGGACGGCCGCATGGTGCACGACATGTTCCTGGTGCAGGTCAAGCAGCCTGCCGAGTCGCAATACCCCTGGGACTACTACAAGGTGCTGGCCACCATCGCCGGCGACCAGGCCTTCAAGCCGCTGGCGCAAAGCACTTGCAAGCATGTCAAGGCGTCCTGAAATGCGGCGCGCGGGCCGCGCGGCGCATTGACGTACCCACACCGGCAGCGTACAAGCGAAGGCAGACGGCGCACAAGGTTTCACCCAACGGGCGTGCACGGTCCTCGGGCACGGCGCGCCCCGTATTCAAAGGAGACACGGAGATGAGCATCACCCGCAGACAAACCCTTCAGGCAGGCGCGTCCCTGGCCGCATTGGCCGGCCTGGGCCACAGCGGCATGGCACTGGCGCAGAGCGGCCTGCCGTCGACCATGGTGTGGAGCACCTATGACGTGGGCTCGACAGGCTATGTCGAGGCATCGGCCATCGCCGACGCGTTCGGCAAGAAGTACGGCACGCGGGTGCGCCTGCAGCCATCGGGCAGCGCGATCGGGCGCATCCAGCCGGTGCTGCGCAAGCGCGTGCCGTTTGGCTGGCTGGCCAACGAGGTGTTCTTTGCCAGCGAAGGCCTGTACGAATTCTGCACGCCCGAGTGGGGGCCGCAGGATTTGCGCGTGCTGGCCGGGCGCGTCAATTCGTTGTCGATCGTCGTTACCGCGGCCAGCGGTATCAAGACCGCCGCCGACCTCAAAGGCAAGCGCTTTGCCATTGCGCGATCCAACACTTCGGTTAATGCCAAGGTCGAGCCCATCCTGGCCTTTGGCGGCCTTACCTGGGATGACCTCGATCTGGTCGATGTGCCCAGTTATGGAGCCTCCGGCAAAGCGTTGATCGAGGGCCGTGCCGATGCCGCCGGGTTCGCGCCTGCGGCGGCCGTGTTGCGTGAGCTGGAAGCCAGCCCGCAGGGCATCGGCTGGATACCGATGCCTCCAGAGAACAAGGAAGGCTGGGCGCGCGCGCAGAGGGTCGTACCGTTCATCGAGCCCTATCAGGAGGGTCTTGGAGCGGGGCTTTCGGCAGAGCATCCGGTGTGGATGATCGGCTACCGCTATCCGATGATCACCGTGCCGACAGATGCTAGTGCCGATTCCACCTACGCCATGCTCAAGGCGGTGGCCGAGTCCTTCGACCTGTACAAGGATGCCGCGCCCATCATGCCGCGCTGGGACATCAAGAAATCCGGCACGCCGCCAATGGACGCGCCGTTCCACGACGGCGCGATCCGCTATCTCAAGGAGATCGGCCTGTGGAACGACCAGGCCCAGGCCTGGCAGGACGGCATGCTCAAGCGCCACGCGGCGCTCAAGGCGGCGTGGAAGGCGATGATGGCCACACCCCAGGCCAAGGGCGCCGACGGCGACGGCCTGCGCGCGCTGTGGGATGGCGAGCGCGCCAAGGCACTGGCGGCCCTGTAAGCCGACTGACCCGGAAGGAGGCGATCCGCCATGGCAGAACAAGGCAACGCGCAGCCGCAGCAGAAGGCGGACTATGCACTGGAAGATCCGGAGGCGCGCTCGGTGCGCCTGCAGGGCGCGCCGTTCTGGGTCGCCTTCGTGCTGTCGGTGCTGGGCATCGCCGCCAGCGTCAACCAGGTGTTCAACCTGGGGCTGTTCGGGTTCCGGCCGGTCTCCACCGGCTACTACTACCTGATGATCGGCCTGTTCCTGGCGCTCGGCTTCCTGGCCTTCCCGGCGCGCAAGGGCCAGGTGGCGGTGCGCTGGTACGACTGGCTGCTGGCGGCGCTGGTGCTGGCTGCGTCGCTGTGGATGCTGGTCAATGCGCAGAACATCATCGACCGCGGCTGGAACCTGGACGCACCGCTGGCGCCCACCTTGCTGGCGGGGTTGTACGTGCTGCTGGCGCTGGAGGGACTGCGGCGCACGGGCGAGTGGATTCTGTTCTTCTTCTGCGCGCTGTTCGCCTGCTTTCCGCTGTTCGCCGGCCACATGCCGGGCTTTCTGTGGGGCGTGCAGCTGGATCTGGCCCAGACCGTGACCGAGCACGCCTATGGGCTGGAGAGCATCATCGGCATTCCGATGCAGGTGGTGGCCGACACCTTGATCGGCTTCATCGTCTTTGGCGTCGTGCTGGCCAACACGGGTGGCGGTGAGTTCTTCATGAACTTCGCGTCGGCACTGCTGGGCAAGACGCGCGGCGGGCCGGCCAAGGTGGCGATTTTCTCGTCGGGCCTGTTCGGCATGCTGTCGGGCAGCCCCACGTCCAACGTCATGACCACCGGCGTCATCACGATACCGACGATGAAGGGCTGCGGCTACCCGCCGACCTATGCCGGCGCCGTGGAGGCCTGCGCGTCGACCGGCGGCGCGCTGATGCCGCCGGTGATGGGCACGGCCGCTTTCATCATGGCCAGTTTTCTGAACGTGCCGTATGCGCAGGTCATCATCGCGGCGTTTCTGCCAGCGCTGCTGTACTACTTTGCGCTGATGCTGCAGACCGACTGCTATGCGGCGCGCCACAAGCTGGTCGGCCTCGACCTGTCGACCGTGCCGCCGCTGCGCCAGACGGTGCGCACGGGCTGGCACTACATTGCCGCGCTGCTGGTGCTCACCGCCATGCTGCTGGTGTGGCGCACCGAGGCGCAGGCACCGTTCTGGGTGGCGCTGTTTCTGCTGGCCTTTGCCGTGGTGCGCGGGCGGCGCAGCGGCTTTGGCTGGCGCGCAATGTGCCAGCTGACCGTGGACGTGGGCCAGGGCCTGGCGCAGCTGGTGTGCCTGATCGCCGGCATCGGCTTGGTGATCGGCGCGATGTCGACGACCGGCGTCGCCAACTCGCTGTCGCGCGAGCTGGTGCAGTACGCCCACGGCAATATGTATCTGCTGCTGGCCGCGGGCGCGGCGACCAGCTTCGTGCTGGGCATGGGCATGACGGCGTCGGCCTGCTACATCTTCCTGGCCATCACGCTGGCGCCGGCGCTGATCGCCGTCGGTGTCGAGCCCATGGCCGCGCACCTGTACATCTTCTACTGGGGCATGGTCTCGTTCATCACGCCGCCAGTGGCGCTGGCGTCCATCGTGGCGGCGACGATCGCCAAGGCCAACGCGATGGCGGTGGGCTTCAAGTCGCTGCGCATCGGCTGCCTGCTTTTGCTGCTGCCGGTGATGTTCGTGCTGCAGCCGGCGCTGATCATGGATGGCGCGCCGCTGGTCGTCCTCCAGTCGGCGGTGACCGCCATCGTCGCGGTGGCGCTGCTCTCGGGCGCGTTCGAGGGCTATCTGTGGTGGGTGGGGGTGCTGGCGCCCTGGGCGCGCATCGCCCTGGGCGTGGCCGGGCTGCTGCTGTTCATCCCTGAGGGTGTGACCGACGTCGTCGGGCTGGTGCTGGCGGTGGCCGCCATCGCGCTGGCGCGGGTTGCGCGGCCACCGCAGGCCGCTTGAGAGCGTGTTTACGATCTTTTCATAGTGCCCGTTGCCCCGCAAAGGC
>PGEI01000096.1 GCA_002894305.1 Comamonadaceae bacterium CD01 | reverse complement strand
AGCACCAGCCTGCCGGCAGTTGAAAACGGAATTGTTCAGGGCGGACTACCTACAACCTTGTCACCAATCTGTCTCAGCTGTAGGGGCGCCAAGTGCTAACCCGGCAGTCCACACGGACGCTGCGCGATAAAGCCGCGCAGCGCCGGTGACTTCTTCGCCGTCTCACAAATAGACGAAAACGGCTGTCCATTGTTCGTGGCGTGCTGCCGCCGAGCCGCCCCCTCCCCCCCGGAAGCCACCCGCCCGCTGTGGCCATTCGCCCATCAGCCGCGGCGGCTGCGTAAACTGGCGGCTACCGAAGCCCATCCGGCCCCCTGTTTCTGCACCAACGAGGTTTTCATGCACGTCCTGCAATTTCACACCCCCGCCAACAAACCCGACACGGCCCTGGTCACCAGCCTGCTGCGCCCCATCGACGCCCAGCCCGAGGTCAAGTTCGACCGCGAGCACAACGTGCTCGAAGTGATTTCAGACGCCGACGCCGAACAGGTTCTGGCCGTGCTGACCCAGCTCGGCTGCGAAGCCCAGCAGTTGGAGACCATGGTGCACGTCAGTGGCGGCAGCACCTGCTGCGGCAGCTGCGGCGGCTAAAAAACAATCCAGCAAACTGCAAGTTTGCGGTCGAGCCAAGGCGCAAAGCCGCTGGCAGGACGGTTCGTCGCAACCGCCCGCCAGCGGCTTCACTTATGGCGCCGCATTTTTCACTGCCTTGTTGACTGCGCCCGCCCCGAGCGCCAGGCGCCCCACAGCGCAATCAAGCCCGGCACCAGAATCAGCGCCCAGATGATTTTTTCGAGGTTGTCGCGCACCCACGGCAGGTTGCCGAAAAAGTAACCGGCAGACACCACACCCAGTACCCACAGGCAGGCGCCGCCGATGTTGAACGCGGTAAAGCGCGTCCGCCCCATGGCCGCCACGCCGGCGACAAAGGGCGCAAACGTGCGGATGAATGGCATGAAACGCGCCAGCACGATGGTGATGCCGCCATAGCGCTCGTAGAACGCGTGGGCCTGGTCGAAGGCTTTTTTGTTGAACCAGCGCGAATCCTCCCACTGGAACACCTTGGGCCCCAGCCAACGCCCGATCTGGTAGTTGCTCTGGTCGCCGGCAATCGCAGCGATCAGCAGCACCGTGCAAGCCAGCGTGAAGTCCAGCATGCCCGTGCCGGCCAGCGCGCCGACGATGAACAGCAGCGAGTCGCCCGGCAGGAACGGCATCACGACGACGCCGGTCTCGACGAAGACGATGACGAACAGCAGCACGTAAACCCACATGCCGTAGCTGGCCACAAAGGCCTGCAGGTGCTTGTCCACGTGCAGGATGAAGTCAATCAGAAACGCAATGATGTCCACGGGCCAAGCCTCTTCGTTGTCGGGTCGCGGCGCGTAATGTACCCGTCTGCACCGCCATGCCGCGCCGGGGCGGTTACTGGCAAATGCTCACACTTGCACGCAATCAGCAACCCAATCGCCATGTAGGCTTCACACGCTGGCGCCACAGTGCAGCCATGCGCTGCCACCGGGCGCGCACATTCCCTCCATCAGAAAGAACCTGCTGCATGACCTCGCAATACACGCCCATCCTCCGCACCCTGGCCCTTGCCGCCGCCCTCGCCGGCGCCCTTGCGCTCGGTGGTTGCGCGCACCGTCCGACCAACGCCCAGATCGGCACCGGCGTGGGCGCGGTCGCTGGCGGGCTGGTGGGCAGTGCGGTGTTCGGCTCGACGCTGGGTACCGTCGGCGGTGCCGCTGCCGGCGCGCTGGTAGGCAACGAGGTGGGCAAGAACAACGACCGCAACAACGGCAACAAGCGCGGCAACCGGGGCCGCCGCTGAAGCCTCCAATCCCGGCGCCTACAATCTCCGCGTGACTGCCGCCCTGCCTCCCGACTCCCCCTTTTCTCCCCCCACCTTGCCGCGCCGCGCCATCCGCGACCTGCCCGACGAACTGGTCAGCCAGATCGCCGCTGGCGAGGTGGTCGAGCGCCCGGCGTCGGTCGTGCGCGAGCTGGTCGACAACGCGCTGGACGCCGGCGCCAGCCAGGTCACGCTGCGCCTGGTGGGCGGCGGCGTTCGCCTGATTGCGGTCGAGGACGACGGCAGCGGCATTCCCCAGGCCGAGCTGGCCGTGGCGCTGCGCCGCCACGCCACCAGCAAGATCACCAGCCTGCACGACCTGGAGAGCGTTGCGACCATGGGTTTTCGCGGCGAGGCGCTGGCAGCCATCGCCTCGGTCAGCGAGCTGACGCTGTGCTCGCGCACCGGCGATCAGGCCAGCGCCTTTGCGCTGGCCGCACGCAGCGGCGAGTTGCGCCCGGCCGCGCGCGGCGTGGGCACGACGGTCGAGGTCAAGGAGCTGTTCTTCAGCACGCCGGCGCGGCGCAAGTTCCTCAAGAGCGACGCCACCGAGCTGGCGCACTGCGTCGAGGCCGTGCGCCGCCACGCGCTGGCGCGCCCCGATGTGGGTTTTGCCATCTGGCACGAGGGCCGGCTGGTGCAGCAGTGGCGCGCCTGCGGCCCACTGCACGACGCGCAGGCGCTGGCGCGGCGCCTGGCCGACGTGCTGGGCGAGGCTTTCGTCACGCAGTCGCTGGCGCTTGAGCACAGCGCCGGGCCGCTGACCCTGCACGGCCGCGCGGGCCTGCCCGACGCCGCCCGCGCGCGCGCCGACCAGCAGTACTGCTACGTCAACGGCCGCTTCGTGCGCGACAAGGTGCTGCAGCACGCCGCGCGCAGCGCCTACGAGGACGTGCTGCACGGCCAGCGCCAGCCGGTCTATGCGCTGTACCTGGACATCGACCCGGCGCTGGTCGACGTGAACGTGCACCCGACCAAGATCGAGGTGCGCTTTCGCGACAGCCAGGCGGTGCACCAGGCGGTGCGCCGCGCCATCGATCACACCCTGGCCGCGCCGCGCGCGCAGGCACTGGCAGCGCATGCGGAAAGCAGCGGCGCGCCCAGCACGGCCGCCATGCCGCCCGCGGCAGCCCAGCGCCCCGCCCCGCCCGCGTGGCAGGCGCAAAGCCGGCTGCCGCTGGCCGATCAAGCCGGCCACAAGGTCAGCGACCTGCAGCTGCTGTGGGGCGCGCCGGCACAGCGCGGCCCGGATGCGGCGCCCATTGCCCCATCCGCCGCGCCCGCTGCCTGCGCCATCGCCACGGCAGCGCTGCCGCAGGCCACCACATTCACACCCGCCACCGCACCGGCCGACACCCCGGACGCCCCCATCTGGCCGCTGGGCCGCGCGGTTGCCCAACTGCACGGCGTCTACATCCTGGCCGAGAGCGCGCAGGGCCTGGTCATCGTCGACATGCACGCCGCGCACGAGCGCATCGTCTACGAGCGCCTGAAGGCGCAAATGAACCAGGCAGAACGCATTGCCAGCCAGCCGCTGCTGATCGCCGCCACCTTTGCCGCCACGCCCGAAGAGGTCGCCACGGCCGAGGATCATGCCGACACGCTGGCGCTGCTGGGCCTGGAGGTGACGCCGTTCTCGCAGCGCACCCTGGCCGTGCGCGCGGTGCCGGCGGCGCTGGCGCAAGGCGACGCGGTGGAGCTGGCGCGCAGCGTGCTGGCCGAGCTGAGCCAGCACGACGCCAGCACCATCGTGCAGCGCGCACGCAACGAGATCCTGGCCACCATGGCCTGCCACGGCGCGGTGCGCGCCAACCGCCAGCTGACGCTGGCCGAGATGAACGCACTCTTGCGCCAGATGGAAGTGACCGAGCGCTCCGACCAGTGCAACCACGGCCGCCCCACCTGGCGCCAGTTGTCGATGAAAGAGCTGGACGCTCTGTTTCTGCGCGGACGCTGAACGCGCCCCGGGCACAAGCCCTTTCGGCAGCCGGGCACCGCGCCCTGCCCAATCCCGCGCCCCCATCCTGAAGCGAGCACGTGCACCGTGCTGCAACCGTTTGCGCGCGCCTTCGCTCGCTCACACAACGGCGTGACGGGCGCGCGGCCTGCGGCGCTCGCCCGCAACCATGGCTCTTGCTTCTGCCAAGAGCCGCCGCCCATCGGATCACGGCACCAATGACTGCGGCGAATACGGGTGCCACCGCAAAACGAAGCGAAGACTGGGACTAACCCTAGAAGGTACCAGATGGTACTTTGGGCCCGATAAGGCCAGCCATAGCATGCCGTCACATTGATGCAAATCATTGAAATCGCAGCAATTATGTGATCCGTATTTTTATTCGTATGACAAAAGCAGAAAAACACCATGGCAGGCAAATCTGGATCCTGGTATCCGGGCTTGGTATCGTCATGGGGATTATTTTCGGGATCACACTGAATGCCTTCAGTATATTGACGCTGCCTCTGATGGAGGATTTTCACTCCACCCAGGCCGAGACGGCGCACGGCTCCTGTATTTTCATTCTGACCATGACGCTGGTCATGCCGCTGGCAGGCTGGCTGCTTGACCGCATATCTCCCCGGCTGATCATGGTCTCGGGTGCCGTGGTGACCGGCATCGGCTACAGCCTGGCCGCACAAAGCCAGACACTGGATGCCTTCATTATCGGCATGGCCGTATGCGGCGCCGGGGTGGGCGTATCGACATACATCCCCGCCTTCACCCTGGTTGCGCACTGGGTCGCACCCATTCGCCAGGGCCTGTTTTTCGGCATCATGCTGGCCATCACCTCTCTGGGGGGCATTTTCTTCCCGCTGGTGCTGACTTCCGTGATTTCCGACCACGGCTGGCGCGTTGCCATGCGCATCGGCATTGCGCTGATTTTTCTGGTGTGCATCCCCCTGCTGTGGTGGGTCGTGCGCCTTCCCGGCAACAAAACCGCTGTCGAGCGCAGCGAAAAAAAGGCGTCTTCGTCCGGCTATGCCATCAAGGCGGCCTTGCAACTGCCCATTTACTGGGTGTGGGCGCTCTCCTTCTTCATGATCACGCTGAGCAGCCTGGGGATTTTGATGGGCCTGGTGCCCTACCTGAAGTTCGTCGGCTACACGAGCCAGAGTGCCTCGATGGTCTACGCGTCGATTGCAGCGGCCACCGTGATCGGCAGCCTGCTGTTCGGCTTTCTCAGCACCCGCTACGGGCCCGAGCGCACGTTTCTCGGCGGCCTGGTCGTCAACACCGCCGGGTTGCTGTTTCTCTTCTATGCCGGCACCGCGCACTGGGGCCTGGGTGCGGCTCTGGCTTTCAGCCTGACCTGGGGCACGACCTTCAACCTGGCCAACCAACTGGCCCCGACGCTGCTTCTGAAAATCGTCGGAGACCGCAACTTCGGCAGCCTGCTGGGTATTGGGAATCTGATTTCCGGTATCGGTGCGGCATTGGGGCCAATCGTGTTTTCTCATTTTGTCGACACCACCGGCAACTACGTCATATCGCTGGTCATTTCCATCGGCCTGCTGCTTGCATCCATTCCATTTCTGGGGATCTTTGTCGCCAAACAAAAAACTGCTGCCTGATTGGCAGGTCCAAACCATTATTCCAAGGAGATTTTCAATGAGGAAATACGTTGTCCCGCTGCTCATTGGCGCGATATTTTCAGGATCCGCATGGTCCAAAGCCACCCAGGAAGAGATAGACAGCCTTGACAAGCAGAACACCTGCACTGGAGCCGAAAAGCAGGGAACAAAAGAAGGCGTTCCGGAATACTCAGGAAAATGGCTTGGAACTCCGCCGGGCGTGGAATACAAGGCCCATGTCGGCCAGCATCCGACGGACATCTACGCCAGTGAAAAGCCGCTGTTCGTCATCGATGCAAAGAACGTCGACCAATACGCCGATTTCCTGAGCGATGGCCAGAAAGCCATGTTCCAGAAATACCCGGAGACCTTCCGCATTCCGGTCTACCCCGGCCATCGGGACTTCCGCTTCCCGGACGCCGTCTGCGCGGCCGTCCGGAAGAATGCCCAGGAATCGGAAATCATCGACAACGGCCTGGGCGTCAAGGGAAACATGGGGGCCATCAACTTTCCCTTCCCCAAGTCCGGGCTGGAGATTCTGTGGAACACCCTGCTGCCAACCCGCCCGTACACCGAGCACACGCTGCGCGACGTGGCCAACGTGCTGTCCGACGGCACCATCTCCTGGGGTCGCAACGACAACCGGTCGCTGGACATTCCCAACATGCCGGACAACGTGGGCAAGCCAATCGACCGCAACGGCACCATGGCATACGGCATGAACAAGGTGCTGCTGCCGCTGCGCGAGAAGGGCTCGATCTCGATCTCGCAGGAACCGGTCAACTTCGCGGCGAACAAGCGCAAGGCATGGAGCTACGACCCCGGCATCCGCCGTGTCAGGCAGGTGCCGGAATTCGGCTTTGACCAGCCGCTGAGCGGCACGGGCGGCAAGATGACCATCGACTCCGACCTGCTGTTCAACGGTTCGCCCGAGCGCTATGAGTGGAAGTCACTGGGCAAGCGGCAGATGTACATCCCGGCCAATGCCTACAGGATCCACCAGCCGAACATCAAGTACTCCGACCTGCTGGCCAAGGGCCACGCCAACCCCGACTACATGCGCTATGAGCTGCGCCGCTTCTGGGTGGTGCAGGGCACGCTCAAGGAGGGCTTTCGCCACCTGTACCCCAAGCGGGTGCTGTTCGTGGACGAAGACACGGGCCACTCCGTCGCCTCCGACATGTACGACGCCCAGGGAAAGATCTGGAAGCACGCCCTCGTCAACGACTACTACGCCTACGACATCCAGGGCTGGAACACCGGCACGTCGTTCTACCACGACCTCAATTCCGGCAGCTACCTGGCCTACAACCTGTTCCAGGAACGCGAGCGGGGCCCCGTGCTTAACAAGGGCGACTACGTCCCCGGCATGTTCACCCCCGAAGCCGCACGCAGTGCGGGCAACTGAAGCAGGCCACCAGATTCAAGGGACATTCACATGATCAAAAACCAGCAACGGGGCCTGGTCGGCCTGGCGGTTCTGTCGGCCCTGGCGTGCACGCAGGCCTGGGCGGGCACCGAGCCCATTTATTTTGGCGACGGCTACAAGCTGGACTGGCGCCTGAACACCACCTACGCGCTGTCGGTGCGCACCAAGAACCCGGACGCGCTGCTTACCAGCCCCGCAAATTCGGGTGGCAATGACGGCGACAGGGCGTTCAGGAAGGGCGACCTGACCGCCAACCGGGTCTCCGCCCTGTTCGAAAGCACGATCTCCAAGGGCGACAGCGGTTTTGTGTTCTCCGGCAGCACGTTCTACGACGCCGTCTACCACCATCGCAACGCGGTGACCGGCCTGGTGAATCACCCCGGCCCGGTCAATGAGTACACCGACGCGGCCAGGCGCTACCACGGCGGCTACAGCCGCGTGCTCGACGCCTACGCCTACACCTCGTTCGATCTGGGCAGCAGCAGCCGGGCCACACTGCGCGTGGGCCGCCACGCGGTCAACTGGGGCGAGTCACTGTTCTTTCCCAATATCGCGATGGCGCAAGGCCCGTTCGACGGCACCAAGACCGGGGTTCCCGGCACCGAGACCAAGGACTCCATCCTGGCCGAAGACCAGATCTCTGGCTCCATCGCGGTGACGCCGCGCTGGTCGCTGCTGGGCCAGGTGCAGTTCAATTTCCACCCGACGCTGGCTACGGCACCCGGCACGTTCATGAGCACGAGCGATGGTGTAGGCCCGGGCGGCATCTGCCTGGAGTCCTGGGACCCGGGAACCAACCAGTGCGGCTTCGGCCTGCGGCAGGGCGACATCAAGCCGGGCAACACCGGGCAATGGGGCATCGGCACGCGCTACCGGGTGACGGACGACACGGAAGTCGGCCTGTACTACCTGAACTACCACGACAGGACGCCGCTGCCGGTCATCAACTTCGGCGACGAGACCTACCGCATCCGCTACTTCGACAACGTCAAGCTGCTGGGCTCCACGGTCAGCACAACCTTCGGCCCGGTGTCGGCCTATGGCGAGTTCACCTACCGCCGCGGCGCGCCCGTGGTGGTCGGCGACTACGGCACGCCCACCCGCTCCAACATCGGGCAGTTGAACCTGGGTGCCTTCTACAACATCGGCCGCACCTCGTTTGCCGACTCCGTCCTGTTCCTGGGCGAAGTGTCGGCCGTCAAGATCGGCAAGATCCAGTCGCGCGCGCCGATCGCGCCTGCGGGCTATGAGGCTTACTTCCCCAGCAGCGACTCGCCCACCTTCCGCACCAAGAGCGGCCTGGCATTCACCGGCACCCTGGTGCTGGACTATTTGAGCATTGCCGAAGGCTGGGATCTGTCGGTGCCGCTGAGCTACTCGCACCAGCTGCGTGGACATACGCTGCTGGGCGGCGTGGGCGGCCAGGGCGACAGGCGCTACAGCGTGGGTCTGTCCTTCGTCAAGAACGACAACCTGACCTTCGACATCACCTACGTCGGCAACATCGGCAAGGCCTCGCTGGATCCCAGGTATGAGCGCCTGGAAACCGACCGCGACCAGTTGTCGGTCAGTGTAAAGTACGATTTCTGACCGCGCGGCAGCCTGCCGCTCGGCAATGGACGGGGCGCCTGGCGGGCCGCGGCCTGCCCCAGGCGCCCCGTCCGTTGCATTGGCCGCTGACGCACCGCACCGGCACAGCCGCCCGCGGCTACAGGGGCTACCCGCCGCAAGGCAGTGGCCTGCACAGGCCCCACACACCTTGTTTGCAGAGGAGCCGCCCATGCAGGCAGACCACGCCCGCCATCTGCCGCAGCCGGGCGACACCATGGGCGCCCTGCTGCAGTGTCTGTACGCGGGCATCTCACAAGCGACGCCCTGGCAAGACTTTGCCGAGCAGCTGCGCCTGCACCTGGCGGCGCGCACGGTGTGCGTCACGCTGCACCATTCCGAGGACGAGAGCCAGGACGTGTACGTCATGGCGAGCATTCCCGCGGATACCATCGACTGGGCGCAGCTGGAAGCCACGTACCGGGCCGAATGGATGGAGGACGATCCGCTGCGCCCCAGCAGCATGGAGCCGGGGCAGATCAGCCTGGCGCAGGCGGCGCAGTCCGCCGCGCTGAAATCGGGCCTGCTCAAGGACGCCGGCATCTCGCAGAACCTGCGCCTGTGCGCCGCCGAGCCAGGCGGCATGAGGTGCTGGATCGACGTGATCCGCAGCCGGGATCTTGCCGCGCCCGAATTCAGCGCCGCCGATCTGGCCCTGATGCACGCACTGCTGCCGCACATCACGCAGGCGCTCGGCCTGTACGCACAGCTCAGGCGCCAGGAGGCCGAGACGGCCATCTACCAGGGCATGGTCGAGCATTTCTCCCTGGGCTGCATCCTGATCGACCACCAGCGCAAGGTGATTCACACCAACAGCGTGGCCACCGCGCTGCTGCAGCGCCGCCTGGGCGTGTCGCTGGCCGGCAGCCGCCTGGTGCTGGCGCAGCGCGAGGCCCAGGCGGTCTTCGACGAGGCGCTGTCCGGCATTCTTGCGGCCCACGAGAAAGCCGGCACGCCCCCGGAAGGGGTGGCGGTGCGCGTGGGCGACTATCACGACCGGCTGCTGGGCCTGCTGGTCTACCCGGCGCCGCTGCACCATTACTACCGCAGCGGCCAGGCGCCCTGTGCCGTGGTCTACGTCAGCGACCTGACCGCTGGCCTGGACGTGCTGCGGCCCGGTCATTCCCATTCGCTGCAACGCGTCGTCCAGCTGTTCGGCCTGACGCGCCAGGAGGCGACGCTGGCCCTGCTGCTGGCGCATGGCAGCAGCCTGGCCCAGGCGGCACGGGAGATGGGCGTGGCCGAGGTCGCGGCGCGCAACTACTCCAAGAAGATCTACAGCAAGATGGGAATTTCCAGCCAGGCCGACCTGATCCGGATCGTCCTGCGCAGCGTGTCCTTCCTGCGCCGCTGATACCGGCAAGACCGGTGCCAATTGGTACTGGCAAGGGGGAAACCGCCTGTTTAGCATGCGTTGCAATACGCATGGCGCTTGCAGTGAATGGCCATGCATTCACGCCGAGTCAGGAAGTACCCGATGGAAAAGACACTGGAGCGCCCCCTGCCGCGGGGCGATGCCGCCGCCACGAAAGCCGAGTATGAAAGCGGCAAGCCCCCCATCCACTGCAGCGGCTGGACCACGGTACGCCCGCACCAGCGCTACGGCGCACTGCAGCAGGACATCCATGCCGACGTTGCGGTCATCGGCGCCGGGCTGGCGGGCAGCTCGGTGGCGCTGCACCTGGCGCAGCTGGGCGCCTCGGTAGCCCTGATCGAGGCGCGGCAGCCGGGCGACGGCGCATCGGGCAGGAACGCTGGCCATGTCCAGCCCTTTCTGGATCACCTCGAATACCTGAAGGACTGGCCCAACGCCGGCCAGGACTTCATCCAGATGTTCATCGAGCAGCGCAACATCGTCTTCGATCTTTGCGAGAAATACCGCATCGACGCCGACGCGCTGAAGTCCGGCATGGTCGAGGCGGCGCTCAAGCCGCAGAAATCGCTGGCCGCCAAGGCGCGCCACTGGCGCTCCATGGGCTACGCAGTCGAGGAGCTGGACGCCACCGGCATGCGCAAGATCCTGGGCACCGGCGCCTACCAGTACGGCCTGCACTGGAGCGAAGGCGGACGGGTCAACCCCTATCTGCTGACCAACGGCATGGTGGCCGCAGCCGCCGGACTGGGCGCCAAGGTGTTTGGCGACTCGCCGGTTCTGCAGTGCCACAGGGACGGCGCGCTGTGGCGCGTGGCGACAGCCCAGGGCAGCGTGCGCGCAGGCAAAGTAATCATCTGCACCAGCGGCCACGACGGCAACGGCTTTTTCCCAGGACTGGCCGCCACCAGCTACCCGCTCGTCGCCTGCGCCGTGGCGACACGGCCCGTTCCCAAGGAAGTTCTGGATTCCATCAACCCGACGCGTGCGGCCGTCACACAGTTCCCTACGGGCCTTTACCCCATCGTGATGGACGGCAGCAACCGCATGATCTCGGCCACCATCCCGCACCCGGGCAGGGCCAGCGAAGGCGCGGTCTACTTCAACTACTTTCTCAACTATCTGCACAAGACCTTCCCGCAGACGCGGGACGTGGACATTCAGATGGAGTCGTACTGGACCGGCGTGACCGCCAGCTCCTCGCACGTCTACCACGCGGACTACCCCAACATCTTCCAGCTGGACGACGGCGTGATGGCTCTGTCCAACCTGGGCACCTGGGGCAACATCATGGGGCCGCTGCTGGGGCGGCACCTGGCCCAGGTCGTATATGCCGACCGCCCCCAGGACTTGCTGCTGCCGTGGCTCACGCCGCAGTCGCGCACCGTGCGCCATCCGGACTGGTTCTCGTTCAAGGTCCGCCGCTTCATGCTTCCGGCCGCACGGCTGGTGGACAAGCTGGGGCTGGCCTGACGCCCCGCAGGCGCAGTTTGTGCGGCACCAGATGGGCCGGGCGCTCCAGTCCTGCCGCCCCCTGCTCCACCTTTCACCCACACCATCACCCGCATCCCCATGGCTGACAACACCTCTCACATCAAGCACATCAACCCCAAGGAGCTGCTGGGCTTTCCGGGCCTGAGCCAGATCGTGCGCGCGCGCGCTGGCACCACCGTCTACCTGGCAGGCCAGTCGCCCTTCAATGCACGCTTCGAGCTGATCGGAGGCGACGACTTCAAGGCACAGGCCACCGCCGCGCTGCAAAACGTCGCCACAGCGGTCGCTGCCGCCGGCGGCAGCCCTGCCGACGTGGTCAGCAGCACGGTCTACATCAAGGGGCTGAACGGCGCGCGCAGCGGCCAGTTCTTCGAGGCCGCGGCCCAGGCGCTGGGCGGACAGCCCTTCCCGGCGCATGCCATCAGCCTGATCGGCGTGGCCGAGCTGGGCGCTGCCGAACAGCTCATCGAGATCGTCTCCACCGCGGTTCTCGCGCAGTGACCCCTGCCGCGGCCGCACGCGCGGCGGCTTCCAAGAGGACGGACCAGGCACCGTCTCGCACCTACTTGCCAGAGGCGCCGGGCGCAGCCCCGGCCCGAAAAACCATGCACCATGCCTGACGCACCACAGTTCGACTTCATCATCATTGGCGCCGGCTCGGCCGGCTGCGTGCTTGCCAACCGCCTGTCGGCCGACGTGCGCCACCGGGTGCTTCTGATCGAGGCCGGCGGCCGGGACTCCAGCCCGCTGATCCATGTGCCCGGCGCGTTTCTGGCGCTGCTGCAGACCGGCAAGCTCACCTGGAACTACCAGACCGCGCCCCAACAGCACCTGGACGGACGCGTGCTGCACGACGCCCGCGGCAAGGTGCTGGGCGGCAGCAGCTCGATCAACGGCATGTGCTACAGCCGCGGCGCGCCCGAGATCCTCGACGGCTGGGCGGCGGCGGGCAACCGCGGCTGGTCCTACCAGGACATGCTGCCCTACTACCGCCGCGCCGAAGGCAATCTGCATGGCGCCGACGCTTACCACGGCGGCGACGGCCCGCTGCGGGTGACGCGCATGGGCCTGAACAACCCGGCCACCCGCGCATGGGTGCAGGCGGCCCAGGAGGCGGGCTACCCCTACAACGACGACCACAACGGCGCGGTCTCGGAGGGCTTCGGGCCGGGCGAACACACCATCTACAAGGGGCGGCGCATCAGCACCGCCGTGGCCTATCTGCGCGGCGCCAGAAAACGCAGCAATCTGCAGATCAGCACCGAGTCCCATGCCACCCGCATCCTGTTCGAAGGCAGGCGCGCCGTCGGCGTCGAATACCGCCAGGGCGGCGAGCTCAAGCGCGCCTACGCCCGCCAGGAAGTCATCAGCAGCGCCGGCACCTTCCAGTCCGCCCAGCTGCTGATGCTGTCGGGCATCGGCGCTGCCGACGCGCTGCAGCCGCTGGGCATCACCCCGCTGGTCGACCTGCAGGGCGTGGGCGCCAACCTGCACGACCACATCGGCACGCAGGTGGCCATGCAATGCCCGCAGCCGGTCACCTATTACAAATACTTCAGCAGCCCGCTGGCCATGGCGCGCGCCGGCCTTGGCTATGTTCTTGCCCGCAAGGGGCCGCTGGGCAGCAATGCCATCGACGCCATGGCCTATCTGCGCTCGGGTGCGCCAGGGCACGACCAGCTCGACCTCAAGTTCTACTTCATCCCCGCCCTGCTGGCGGTCGACGCCAGCGACCGCAAGTCGCACGGCATCACCAACCTCATCATCCTCACCCGCCCGGAAAGCCGCGGCCGGCTCAGCCTGCGCTCGGCCGACCCGCAGGACAAACCGGTGATCGACGCCAACTACCTGAGCGCACCGCGCGACGTCGAGGCGCTGCGCCGCGGCATACGCATCTCGCGCCGCATCCTGGGCGAGCCTGCCTATGCCGACTACCGCGGCCGCGAGGTGCTGCCACGCCCTGAAATCGACGACGACGGGGCCATCGACGCCTTTTTGCGCCGCACCTGCGAGGTCAACTACGAAGCCGTCGGCACCTGCCGCATGGGCTCGGACGCGCTGGCCGTGGTCAACGACCAGTTGCAGGTGCACGGCGTGGAGCACCTGCGCGTGGTCGACGGCTCGGTCATGCCGCGCATCACCACCGGCGACCCCAACGCCACCATCATCGCCATCGCCGAAAAAGCAGCCGACCTGATGCTGGGCAAGGCCCGCTGATTCCATTTTTATATCGATCGAGTACGCGAAGGTGAAGCGCAGACAGTGCTGTAGCACG
>PGEI01000095.1 GCA_002894305.1 Comamonadaceae bacterium CD01 | reverse complement strand
ACTCACTACCCCATCAAGAAAAATGCCGCTCAGGCTTAACTGAGCGGCACTGCGCCAAGGCGGGGTTTGTCTTTTCAAGCCGCAGGGCTTACTTCATGTGGAGACCACCGTTGACCGAGAACTCGGAGCCGGTGGCGTAGCCGCCCTCATCGCTGGCCAGCCAGGCAACGATGGAGGCGATCTCGCTGGGCTCGCCCAGGCGCTTGACCGGCACGGTGCCGACGATTTTCTCAAGCACGTCGGGGCGGATGGCCTTGACCATGTCGGTGCCGATGTAGCCCGGCGCCACCGTATTTACCGTGACGCCCTTGGTGGCCATCTCTTGCGCCAGCGCCATCGTGAAGCCGTGCATGCCGGCCTTGGCTGCCGAATAGTTGGTCTGGCCCGCCTGGCCCTTCTCACCGTTGACGCTGGAGATGTTGATGATGCGGCCCCAGCCCTTGTCCACCATGTCGGCGACCACTTGCTTGGTCACGTTGAACATGGAGTTGAGGTTGGTGTCGATCACCCCGTCCCAATCCTCGCGCGTCATCTTCACGAACATGCGATCGCGCGTGATGCCGGCGTTGTTGACCAGCACGTCGATGTTGCCGTGCTCCTCCTTGGCCTTGACGAAGGCGTCGACCGTCGAATCCCAGTCGCTGACATTGCCGACCGACGCGTAGAACGTGTAGCCCAGCGCCTTTTGCTCATCCAGCCATTTCTGGTAATCACGCGTGGGGCCGCAGCCGGCAATGACCTTGAAGCCTTCCTTGTGCAGGCGCTGGCAGATGGCGGTACCGATGCCACCCATGCCTCCGGTGACGTATGCAACTCGCTGACTCATGGCGTTTCTCCTCGTTGGCCTGAAAATACTTGCTCTCTTGCACTGTAGCGGGGTTTGCTGACGCGCCATTTACGGGTAAACCGCCAGTGGCGCGCTCTTGCCAAAGCCGCCCGTCAGCGCTCCAGGGCCAGCGACACACCCATGCCGCCGCCGATGCACAGTGCGGCCAGGCCCTTCTTGGCATCGCGGCGCTGCATCTCGTGCAGCAGCGTCACCAGGATGCGGCAGCCCGAAGCGCCAATCGGGTGGCCAATGGCGATCGCGCCGCCGTTGACGTTGACCTTGGACGGATCGACGCCCAGTTCCTGATTGACCGCACAGGCCTGTGCGGCGAACGCCTCGTTGAGCTCGAACAGATCGACGTCGCCCACGCTCCAGCCCGCACGTGACAGGGCCTTGCGCGAGGCCGGCACCGGCCCCATGCCCATCGTCGCCGGATCGAGCCCGCTGGTGGCGTAGCCGGCGATGCGCGCCAGCGGCTTCAAGCCCAGTGCGGCGGCCTTGGCTGCGCTCATCACCACAACGGCGGCGGCGCCATCGTTGATGCCCGAGGCATTGCCCGCGGTCACGCTGCCTGCCTTGTCGAACGCCGGGCGCAGGCCGGCCAGCGCGTCGGCGCTGGTCTTGCGGTTGAGGTATTCATCGGCATCAAAGACGACCGGATCGCCCTTGCGCTGCGGGATGCTGACCGGGACGATCTCGTCCTTGAAGCGGCCCGCGTCCTGCGCGGCCGCGGCCTTTTGCTGGCTGGCCAGCGCCAGCGCGTCCTGCATCTCGCGCGTGATGGCGTGCTGCTTGGCGACGTTCTCGGCCGTGATGCCCATGTGGTACTGGTTGTATACGTCCCACAGGCCGTCGACGATCATCGAGTCGACCATCTTCCAGTCGCCCATGCGCTGGCCTTCGCGCGAGCCGTTGAGAACGTGCGGCGCCAGGCTCATGTTCTCCTGGCCGCCGGCAACGACGATCTCGCTGTCACCCGCGGCAACCGCCTGCGCTGCCAGCATCACGGCCTTCAGGCCCGAGCCGCAGACTGCGTTGATCGTCAGCGCCGGTGTATGCCGGTCGACGCCGGCGGCCATCATGGCTTGGCGCGCCGGGTTCTGCCCGCAGCCCGCGGCCAGAACCTGGCCCATGATGACCTCGCCGACCTGGTCGAGCCCCACGCCCGCGCGCGCCAGCGCCTCCTTGATGACGATGGAGCCCAGTGTCGTGGCGGGCGTCTTGGCCAGCGCTCCACCGAATTTACCGACGGCCGTGCGCACGGCCGAAACAATGACGATGTCTTGCATGATGGTTCTCTCCTTTGTAAAAATCAACAACGGCGTGCCGTCAGGATTTCTGCTTGACGTAGCGGCCCGGCGCCGGCTCGATCGCCTGGTATTGCGGCGCACGCCCATAGTCCTTGGGAGCGGTTTTTTGCTTGCCCGCATGGCTGGCCAGCCATGCGGCCCAATCGTCCCACCAGCTGCCCGGGTGCTCGGCTGCGCCGTCCACCCAGTCCTGCAGCGCTGCGGGAAATTTGCCGTCCTCGCGCAACCAGTGGCTGCGCTTGTTGGCCGCCGGCGGGTTGATCACGCCGGCGATGTGGCCCGAGGCCCCCATGACGAAACGCTTCTTGCCCGCCAGCACCTGGGTGGACGCGTATGCCGCATCGATGGGCACGATGTGATCCTCGCGCGAGCCGTAGAGATAGACCGGCAGCTTGACCTTGCCCAGATCGAGCTTTTCGCCGCACACGGTCAGCGCGCCGGGCTGCACCAGCTTGTTCTCAAGGTAGAAATTGCGCAGATACCAAGCGTAGAACGGGCCAGGCAGGTTGGTGCTGTCGCAGTTCCAGTACAGCAGGTCGAAGGCCGGCGGCGTCTCGCCCTTGAGGTAGTTGCCGACGACGTAGTTCCACACCAGGTCGTTGGGGCGCAGAAAACTGAACGTGGCGGCCATGTCCTGGCCCTTCATCAGCCCGCCCTGTCCCATTTGCGTCTCGCGCAGCTGCACGAAGGCCTTGTCGATGAACACGTCCAGCACACCGGTTTCGGTGAAGTCCATCAGCGTCGTCAGGAAGGTGGCGCTGGCCACCGTGTCATCGCCGCGCGCGGCCAGCACGGCCAGCGCATTGGCCAGCATGGTGCCGCCCACGCAAAAGCCCAGGGCGTTGATCTGCTTGGCACCGCCGATGCGCTGCACCACGGCGATGGCGTCGAGCACCGCGGCGCCGATGTAATCGTCCCAGGTCTTGTCGGCAAGCGACGCATCGGGATTGCGCCAGCTTACGACAAAGGTGCGCTGGCCCTGCGAGACCGCGTAGCGGATCAGCGAGTTGGACGGCTGCAAGTCCATGATGTAGTACTTGTTGATGCACGGTGGCACCATCAGCAGCGGCCGCTCGTACACCTTGTCGGTCAGCGGCTTGTACTCCAGCAGCTGGAACAGTTCGTTCTCGTAGACCACCGCGCCTTCAGTGGTGGCGACGTTGCGCCCCACCTCGAAATTGCTCTCGTCGGTCATCGAGATATAGCCCTGGCGCATGTCGTGCAGCAGGTTGGCCACGCCCTTGGCCAGGCTGGCGCCCCGGGTCTGCACCGCTTTCTCCAGCGCATCGGGGTTGAGCGCAAGGAAGTTGCTCGGCGCCATTGCGGCCAGCCACTGATCCACGCCAAAGTGGATGCGCGCGCGCGTCTTCTCGTCGGTCTGCACCGCATCGGCCAGGCCTTTGAGTACGCGCTCATTCGTCTGGTAGAGCGCCAGCGCGAAGGAAGCCATAGGATTGGACGCCCAGCCCTGACCCGCAAAACGCCTGTCACGGCTCTTCGCGTCGGGCTCTGGCTGTCCGCTCTGGCTCCACAGGTTTCGGGCGTCCTCCAGATACTGCTGGTGCAACTGGGCCAGCCGCTCAGGGGCGAAAGTAATGGACGGCAGCGGCGGCTGCGCCGACGCTGACCCGCCCGCCTGTGCACTGGTCATCGGCTGCAGCGCCTGCAGCATGCGGCCCCAGTTGTCCTGCACCATGGCCTGGAATTGGCGTGCGCTCTCTTGCCAGTCTGCATCAGAATGCATGGCTTCTCCTCCGACACTTTCTGTTGTTGATCGGGTCATGATATCCGGTGTCACTCCTGAGACAGGGGTTGTGATTAGTATCTTTGACCTATTCCCGTATCCATGTACCTCGTTGCCATTGGCTGGCTCTACATCACCGTGATGATGGCCCTCGCGGAAGCCTTTTCTCCCCACGGTTCGCTGCTGGGTGCGGCCATCACGCTGGTGTTCTACGGCATCCTGCCGCTGTCCATCGTGCTCTACATTCTGGGTACGCCGGCGCGCAAGCGGGCGCTGCGCGCACGCAGCCAGCAGCAGTCACGCCATCCAGATGCTGGCGGCCATGCGCCCGGTGCTGCCGAGCCGGACGCTGTCGCGCCGGTGCGAGAAGAACCGTAGCGGCGCGCCCACCGTGCACCAGTCGGCGCTGCTGTCGTTGCCATAGAGCGCGGTGACGCCTGCGCGCACCAGGTGCTGGCGCGCCAGCGCCGCCAGGTCGGCCAGGTATTTGCCCGGCCGCGCGCCCGGCGCGAAGTGCCGATCCGCCTGCGCGTCCTGCGCGATGAATGCCTGCCGCACCTCGGGCCCCACCTCGAAGGCAGTCGGCCCGATGCAGGGGCCCAGCCACGCCATCAGCGCCAGCGACCCGGGCGATGTCGCGCGCAGGCGCGCCACCACCTCTTCAAGCACGCCGCCCGCCAGCCCACGCCAGCCCGCGTGGGCCGCTGCGACGCAGCTACCCTCTTGATCCGTCAGCAGCACCGCCAGGCAGTCGGCGGCCATGACCGTGCAGGCCACATGGCGCGAGCGCGTCATGCACGCATCGGCCTCCTGGCCCGACGGCGTATTTCCATCCAGCACCTGTACCCGCGTGCCATGCACCTGGCGCAGCCAGGGCAGCCGCACCTGTTCGCCTGCGCCGGCGACGGCCCGCGCCAGGGCGCGCCAGTTGGCCTCGACAGCGGCCGGATCGTCGCCCACGGAGCGCCCCAGGTTGAAGCTGTCCCAGGGTGGTGCGCTGCAGCCGCCCTGGCGCGTGGTGTGCAGCGCATGCACATGGGCGGGGGCCGGCCAGTCGGGGGGCAGCCAATCGCTGGGGATGGAGCCGGGAGTGGCGCTGAAGGCAGGGCTGGAAATGGGTTGCATGGCTGCAAAGCATACGCGGGGCGTGGCACACTGCAAGGCATTGCCCTCTCACGCCCACCCCGCCCATGTCCTACGTGATCGCCCCCCTGCCCCAGGCCTGTGTGCCCGTGCGCGGCAGTGATGCCCTCTTCCCCGTGCATCGCATCTACTGCGTGGGCCGCAACTACGCGGCGCATGCGCGCGAGATGGGATTCACAGGCCGCGAGCCGCCGTTCTTCTTCATGAAACCGGCTGACGCAGTCGTTCCCGCGGGGCCGGACAGCAGCGCACGCATGGCCTATCCGCCACTGACGCAAGACCTGCACCACGAGGTGGAGCTGGTCGTGGCCATCGGCAAGGGCGGGCGCGACATTGCCGCGGCCGACGCGCCCAGCCATGTCTGGGGCTATGCGGTGGGGCTGGACATGACGCGCCGCGATCTGCAGGCCGAGATGAAGAAGCAGGGCCGGCCCTGGTGCATCGCCAAGGGCTTCGACGCCAGCGCACCGATTGGAGCGCTCACGCCCGCGGCCCAGGCGGGCGCCATCGACAAGGCGGGCATCTGGCTGCAGGTCAACGGCCAGGAGCGCCAGCGCAGCAGCATCGATCAGCTGATCTGGAGCGTGGCCGAAACCATCGAACACCTCTCGCGCGCCTGGCAGCTGCAGCCCGGCGACCTGATCTTCACCGGCACGCCCGAGGGCGTCGCCGCGGTGCAGCCGGGCGACACGCTCGAAGCCGGCATCGACGGCCTGGCGCCTCTGCGCCTGCACGTCGCCTGACTCCCGCCCCTTGCGCCCCACTGTCCTCCTGCATGCTCTATCGCCCCCATATTCAGTTTTGCAACCAATGCGGCGCGCCCGTGCAATACCGCGTTCCCGACGACGGCGACACGCGCGAGCGTGCCATCTGCACCGCCTGCGGCACCATCCAGTATGAAAACCCGCTGACCGTGGTCGGCACCGTGCCGGTGCTCGGCGATCAGGTGCTGCTGTGCCAGCGCAACATCGAGCCGCGCAAATACAAGTGGACGCTGCCCGCGGGCTTCATGGAGCTGGGCGAGACCGTGGCCGAAGGCGCGGCGCGCGAAACCGTGGAAGAAGCAGGTGCGCAGTTCACGCTGGGCGCGCTGTTTACGGTGATGAGCGTGCCGCTGGTCGGCCAGGTGCACATCTACCACCTGGCCAGGCTGCACAACGACCGGTTCGACCCCGGGCACGAAACCATCGAGGCGCGCCTGTTCGACGAGCAAGACATCCCCTGGGAAGCACTGGCGTTTCGCACCGTGCGCCACACGCTGGAATGTTTTTTTGCCGACCGCCGCGCCGGCCACTTTGGCGTGCACACGGCGGACATGCGCTGACCGCGGCGGGGCGCCACCGCGCGCAGCGCCTGCTATAGCAGCACGATGTCGTACTGATCCTGTGCCATCACCGTCTCGGCCTGCAGCGAGATCGGCTTGCCGATGAAGTCCGACAGCCCGGCCAGGTGCTGGCTTTCCTCATCCAGGAACAGGTCGATGACCTGCGGCGCCGCGATCACGCGGAACTCGCGCGGATTGAACTGGCGCGCCTCGCGCAGCAGCTCGCGCAGGACGTCGTAGCAGACGCTGCGCGCGGTGCGGATCTCGCCCACGCCGTGACAGGTCGGGCAGGGCTCGCTCAGTATGTGCGCCAGCGACTCGCGCGTGCGCTTGCGCGTGAGCTCGACCAGCCCCAGCGGCGAGAAGCCGCCAACCATGGTCTTGACCCGGTCGCGCGCCAGCTGCTTGCGAAACTCGGCCAGCACCTGCTGCTGATGGTCTTCGCGCAGCATGTCGATGAAGTCGGCAATGATGATGCCGCCCAGGTTGCGCAACCGCAGCTGGCGGGCAATCGCGCCGGCCGCCTCCAGGTTGGTCTTGAAGATGGTGTCGTCGAAGTTGCGCGCACCGACGAAGCCGCCGGTGTTCACGTCCACCGTGGTGAGCGCCTCGGTCTGGTCGATGATCAGGTAGCCACCCGATTTGAGCTCGACGCGCCGCCCCAGCGCCCGCGCGATCTCCTCGTCGATCGCGTACAGGTCGAAGATCGGCCGCTCTCCCTTGTACAGCTGCAGCTTGGCCGCCGCCGCGGGCATGAACTCGCTGCCAAAGAGCTGCAGCGCGGCAAACTGCTCGCGCGAGTCGATGCGGATGCTCTGCGTGGCCTCGCCCACCAGATCGCGCAGCACGCGGCGCAGCAAATCCAGGTCCTGGTGCAGCAGCGACTTGGCCGGCAGGCGCTGCGCCGCCTCCTTGATGCGCAGCCAGGTCTTGCGCAGATAGGCGATGTCCTCGGACAGCTCGGCGTCGCTGGCGTCCTCGCCGTTGGTGCGCAAAATGAAACCGCCGCCCACGCCGCCGTGCGCCTCGTCGCCTACCAGCGCCTGCAGGCGCGCGCGCAGCGCGTCGCGCTCGCCGGACGGTATTTTTTGCGAAATACCGACGTGGTCGTCCTGCGGCAAAAACACCAGCAGCCGCCCGGCAATGCTGATTTGCGTGGACAGGCGCGCGCCCTTGCTGCCAATCGGATCCTTGATGACCTGCACCATCAGCGACTGGCCCTCGAAGACCTGTTTCTCGATGGGCACGGCCGGCTCGCCCTTGCGCGCGAACATCGGCGCTTCGCCGCCTTCCTGGCGCTGCCAGACGTCGGCCACGTGCAGAAAGGCGGCGCGCTCCAGGCCGATGTCGACAAAGGCCGACTGCATGCCGGGCAGCACGCGCGAGACCTTGCCAAGATAGACGTTGCCGACCAGGCCGCGCTCGAGCGCACGCTCGACGTGCAGTTCCTGGATCGCGCCGTTTTCGACCACGGCCACCCGCGTCTCCTGCGGAGACCAATTGATGAGGATGTCTTGTTGCATGGGATCGTGGTGGCTGGGCGCAATGCCGGCCACCTGGGAAATTTCAGGCATTGATCATGCCCGAAACTCGCCCATGCCGGGATTACGCCAGGCCGTGCTCCAGCGCCCGCTGCGCCATGCCAGCGGCCAGCTGCGGCTGCAGCGAGACGACGGAGCCAATCACGATCAGCGCCGGCGCGCGCACGCGCTGCTCGCGCGCCAGCGCCGGCAGCCGCTCCAGCGTGCCGGCGACGGTGCGCTGGCTGGGCAGCGACGCCTGTTCGACCAGCGCGGCCGGCGTGTCGCCGGGCAGGCCGTGGCGCTGCAATTCGCTGCAGATCACCGGCAGATTGCCCACGCCCATGTAGATCACCACGGTCTGGTTGAGCCGCGCCAGCGCCGGCCAGTCCAGCTCCACCTGGCGCCCGGCGCGCAGGTGGCCAGTGGCAAACACCAGCGTGCAGGCATGGTCGCGGTGGGTGAGTGGAATGCCGGCGCAGGCGCCGGCGGCCTGCGCGGCGGTGATGCCGGGCACCACGTCGAACGCGATGCCGGCCTGCGCCAGCGCCATGGCCTCCTCGCCGCCGCGCCCGAAGATGAAGCCGTCGCCGCCCTTGAGGCGCACCAGGCTGCGGCCGCTGCGCGCCAGGCGCAGCATCAGGTCGATGATCGACTCCTGCGGCAAGGTGTGGTGCGAGGCCTCCTTGCCAACGTAGATCAGGTCTGCGTCCTCGGCCACGTAGCGCAGCACGTCCTTGCTCACCAGATGGTCGTAGAGCACCATGCGCGCGCCGCGCAGCGCCTTCACGGCGCGCAGCGTCAACAATTCCGGGTCGCCCGGGCCTGCCCCCACCAGGGTCACGCGCCCGGGACGGGTGGCGGTCTCGGGGGTGTCGGTGGTGCCGAACCAGCGCGCTTGTTCAATAAAGCTCATCGTGATCTCTCTCGTGGCAAGCCTGGAAAGACTGCCCGTGCGGGCTGCCAGTTGTGGGTTTTCCCCGATTGTTCTGACAGCCGATGCGTGCGTCCTTGACCTGGTTCAAGGACATCGCCCTATTGACACTGCGACGATAGGGTCACTCGCAAGAAGAGGGAATGGACAGCTACCTCGGCGAGGGGGTCAGGGCAGCAGCCCGAACCCGCCCAACCGCTGATCCGTGATGCAGAGGACCCACAAATGAAAGACAAGAGGATTGCCAAACTGGTCGCACTGGCCGCCGCCGCTGTCGTGTCCGCGACCGCGCTGACCGCCGTGGCGCAGCAGCCGGCCGAGCCAGGCGCCCCCACCACCGACGTCAAGAGTCCGGAGGCGCAGTTCCGCGGCGCACCGTATTCGATGTCCGGCGAGGAAATGCACCGTGCCGACGATCCGAAGATGCCGGCCATGACGCAAGCCGAGTTCGACCGCGCGCGCCAGATCTACTTCGAGCGCTGCGCCGGCTGCCACGGCGTGCTGCGCAAGGGCGCTACCGGCAAGGCACTGACTCCGGACATCACGCTGGAGCGCGGCACCGAGTACCTCAAGACCTTCATCGCCTACGGCTCGCCGGCGGGCATGCCCAACTGGCTGACCTCGGGTGACTTCGACGAGGCGACCGTGGATCTGATGGCGCGCTACGTGCAGCACACGCCGCCGACGCCGCCCGAGTTCTCGCTCGAGGACATGGAGAAGACCCGCAAGGAGTACATCCCCGTCGCCGAGCGCCCGACCAAGAAGATGAACAAGTACAACATCGAGAACATCTTCTCGGTGACGCTGCGCGACGACGGCACGATCGCGCTGATCGACGGCGATACGAAAGAAATCATCAACATCGTCAAGACCGGCTACGCAGTGCACATCTCGCGCATGGGCGCCAACGGGCGCTACCTGTACGTGATCGGCCGCGACGCACGCGTGAACCTGATCGACCTGTGGATGGAGAAGCCCGACAACGTCGCCGAGATCAAGGTCGGCCTGGAGGCGCGCTCGATCGAGACCAGCAAGTTCAAGGGCTGGGAAGACAAGATCGCGATTGCCGGCACCTACTGGCCGCCCCAGTTCGTGCTGATGGACGGCGATACGCTCAAGCCGCGCAAGGTCGTCGGCACGCGCGGCATGGACATCGACAACGTGTACCACCCCGAGCCGCGCGTGGCCGCCATCGTCTCCAGCCACGAGAAGCCCGAGTTCCTGGTCAACGCCAAGGAAACCGGCAAGATCTGGATGGTCGACTACACCGACCTGACGAACCTGAAGATGACGAAGATCGCCACCTCCAAGTTCCTGCACGACGGTGGCTTCGACAGCACACAGCGCTACTTCCTGACGGCGGCCAACTCGTCCAACCAGATCGTGGTGATCGACACCAAGAAGAGCAAGCTGGAGGCGATCATCGACGTGGGCAAGATCCCGCACCCGGGCCGCGGCGCCAACTTCAAGCACCCCAAGTTCGGCCCGGTGTGGGCTACCTCTGGCTTGGGTGACGAGAGCATCGCCATCATCGGCACCGATCCCAAGGGCCACAAGAGCAACGCCTGGAAGGTCGTGCAGACGCTGGAAGGCCAGGGCGGCGGCTCGCTGTTCATCAAGACGCACCCCAAGTCCAACAACCTGTGGGTCGACACCACGCTCAACCCCGATCCCAAGCTCAGCCAGAGCGTGGCCGTGTTCGACATCCGCGACCTGACCAAGGCACCGCAGATCATCGACATTGCCGCCTGCGCCAACATCAAGGACGACGGTGCCAAGCGCGTGGTGCAGCCCGAGTACAACAAGGCGGGCGACGAGGTCTGGTTCTCGGTGTGGAGTGCCAAGGACAAGCAGTCGGCCATCGTGGTCGTCGACGACAAGACGCGCACCTGCAAGACCGTGCTCGACGACAAGCGCCTGGTCACGCCGACGGGCAAGTTCAACGTCTACAACACCCAGCACGACGTCTACTAAGCCCTAGCTGCCATGCCTGACATGACGCCCATCCTGACCCGCCTGCTGCTGTGCCTGGCCCTGCCCCTGGCGGCGGCGGGCACTGCCAGCGCCCAGACCGAGCCCGCGCCCGAGCGCCAGGCCCAGCTGGTGCACATGGTGCGCCAGGACTGCGGCTCATGCCACGGCATGCAACTGACCGGCGGCCTGGGCCCTGCGCTCACGCGCGAGGCGCTGGCCACCAAACCCGCCGACTACGTCAGCGCCGTCATCCTGCACGGCCTGCCGGACACCCCCATGCCCCCGTGGAGCGCCATGCTCAACGAAGACGAGGCCGCATGGATCGCCCGGCAACTGGTCGGCGGCTTTCCCCTCGAATCCCGGAGTTCTCCCCAATGAAGCGGCGCGCCCTTCTGTCCCTCACGGCCGGCGTCTCCGCGCTGGCCAGCGGCTGCGCGGCCGTCTCCTCCCCCGCTTCCGCGCCCTCCCCGGCCGCCGTGCAAGGCACGGGCGACCTGGGGGTGGTCATCGAGCGCGCCGCCGGCGCGCTCACGCTGGTCAACACCAGCAGCCGCAGCATCTACGGCCGCGTCACGGGTCTTGGCGACCTGTCGCACGCCTCGGTCGTGTTCTCGCGCGATGCGCGCTTTGCCTACATCTTCGGCCGCGACGGCGCGGTCACGCGCGTCGACATCCTCACCCAGCGCATCACCCACCGCGTGCTGCAGGCGGGCAACTCGATCGGCGGCGCCATCAGCGCCGACGGCACGCTCATCGTCGCGCAGAACTACACGCCCGGCGGCATCAAGGTGTTCGACGCCGCCACACTGGAGCTGCTGGCCGACGTTCCGGCCGCCATGGCCGACGGCAAGCGCTCGCGCGTCGTCGGCCTGGCCGACCTGCCCCAGCGCCGCTTCGTCTACAGCCTGTTCGACGCCGGCGCCATCTGCATTGCCGACCTGAGCGATCCGCGCAAGCCGCAGATCACCACGCTGCCCGACATCGGCAAGCAGCCCTACGACGCGCTGGTCTCTCCCAACGGCCGCCACTACATCGCCGGCCTGTTTGGCGAGGACGGCCTGGCCATGGTCGACCTGTGGCAGAGCGAGCCGCGGGTAGCGCGCATCCTGGCCGACTACGGCCGCGGTGAAAAACCGCTGCCGGTCTACAAGATGCCTCACCTGCGCGGCTGGGCGATTGCCGGGCGCCACGCCTACCTGCCCGCCGTCGGGCGCCACGAAGTGCTCATCGTCGACACCAGCACCTGGGCCGAGGTCGGCCGCATTGCCGTGGCGGGTCAGCCGGTATTCGTCATGGCGCGCCCCGACGGGCGCCAGGTCTGGGTCAACTTCTCCGTGCCCGACTACCACCGCGTGCAGGTCATCGACACGCCCAGCCAGCAGGTGGTGCAGACCATCGAGCCGGGCCGCGCCGTGCTGCACATGGAGTTCACGCCGCGCGGCGAATCGGTGTGGATCAGCTGCCGCGACGACAACCGCGTGCAGGTCTACGACACGCACACGCTCACGCTCCAGGCGTCGCTGGCGGTCGACGCGCCCAGCGGCATCTTCTTTACCGCGCGCGCCCAGCGCATGGGGTTCTGAGCCATGGCGGCCCAGGTACGCGCGCACGCCCCGGACCTCGACCTGCTCAACCGCTGGCAGCGCGGCTTTCCGCTGGTCGAGCGCCCGTTCGCCGCGCTGGGCGACGCGCTGGATCTGCCCTGCCCCGCCGTGCGCGACCGCCTCGCCGCGCTGCAGCGCGCGGGCGCGGTCAGCCGCGTCGGAGCGGTCTTTGCGCCGGGCGCGGGCGGCGCCTCCACGCTTGCGGCCATGGCCGTACCGCCCGAGCGGCTCGACGCGGTGGCCGCCGTCGTCTCCAGTCACCCGGGCGTCAACCACAACTACCAACGTGAGCACCAGGTCAACCTGTGGTTCGTCGCCACCGGCGCAGATAGATCCCAGGTCGAGCGGCTGCTGCAGCACATCGAGCGCGATACCGGCCTTGCCGTGCTGCGCCTGCCCATGCTGCGGCCCTACCGCATCGACACCGCCTTCAACCTGCGCGACGAGGGCAGCGAGCACGCACGCCCCACGCGCGCTGCGCCGTCGCAGCTGTCGCCCGGCGACTGGCCACTGGCCGCGCTGGCCGAGCAGGGTCTGCCGCTGGTCGAGCGCCCCTACGGCGCCTGGGCCGAGCAGCTGGGCTGCGGCGCGGGCGAGGTGCTGCAGCGGCTGCAGCAGTGGCTGGATGGCGGCCTGCTGGCGCGTTTTGGCGTCGTCGTACGCCACCACGAGCTGGGTTTTTCCGCCAACGCCATGACCGTGTTCGACGTGCCCGACGACGCGGCCGACCGCTATGGCGACGCGCTGGCGCACCTGAGTGGCGTGACGCTGGCCTACCGACGCGCGCGCGCACCCGGCTGGCACTACAACCTGTACTGCATGATCCACGGGCGCGACCGCGACGCCGTCGCCCGGCGCGTGCGCGAGACCGTCGCCGCCGCCGGTCTGCAGCACACGCCCCACGCGGTGCTGTTCTCGCTGCGCCGCTTCAAGCAGACCGGCGCGCGCCGGTTTGCCGCGCACGCGCCCGTCACTTCGGAGTCCTGCGATGCTCACCCATGAAGACGCCCAGCTGATCGACTACCTGCACGGCGGCTTCCCGCTGGACGACCGCCCGTTCACCGTCGTCGGCCAGGCGCTGGGCTGGAGTGAGGAGCGTGTGATCGAGCGCCTGCAGCAGCTGCTGGCGCACGGCGTGCTCACGCGCTTTGGCCCGCTGTTCCAGATCGAGCGCGCGGGCGGCCAGTTCGTGCTGGCGGCGCTGAGCGTGCCCGAGGAGCGCTTCGACGCGGTCAACGCCGTGGTCAACAGCTTTCCCGAGGTGGCGCACAACTACCGGCGCACGCACCGGCTGAACATGTGGTTCGTCATCGGCGCCGAGTCGCCGGCGCTTGCCAGCGACGCGCTGGCGCGCATCGAAGACGCAGTGGGCCTGCCGGTCTATGCCTTCCCCAAGGAAGAAGAGTATTTCGTCGAGCTGCGCCTGTCGGCGCAGCAGGCATTGGTACAGCAACCTGGAAATATCGAAACATGAAAGCGTGTCTTCGCACCCA
>PGEI01000094.1 GCA_002894305.1 Comamonadaceae bacterium CD01 | reverse complement strand
CAGTCAGCAGGTTAACTGACTGGCATTGGGCTGCATGCCGGCTTTTTCATCTCCAGCGCCCATGCGACCGCACCCAGCGAGATACTGATGCATCAGCATTGCAAATGCGATGGATTCGCATTTATAATGCGCTCGTCTTTGAACATTTCGCATGTGCCGCCATGATCGTCTGTGTCTGCCACCGTATCTCTGACCGTGAAATCGCACGCCAGGTGCGTGCCGGTTTGAGCTTTGATGAAATCCAGTTGGAATTGGGTGTGGCTACGCAATGCGGATGTTGCGAAAGCAGCGCACGCGACGTTGTTGCACAATGCTGCGCCGCCAGCCCCATAGCAGCCATCCACAAGGGCGATACGCAGCATATGGCCTCGCTCCGGAGCGCGCCATGATGGCGTGGCTGTCCCTGGCTGGAAGTGCGCTCATCATCCTGTGCGCTGTCCGCTGGATTGTGAACCGCTGATTTCTCTTCGCCGCCGCGCCCCTGCTCACGCTCTTTACCGGGCGCCCTGTTTCCATGTCGTTCGAAACCACCTGCCCGCCCGTGGCCAGCTTTCGCCGCAATGCCACGATCGCCATGCTGGTGTTGGCGCTGCACGCACTGGCGTTGACCAGCCTCCAGGCTGGGCTCAAAAGCCCTTCCGTCGAGATCGTCGTACCGGTCGCCGTCATCAGCCGGCTCATCACGCCGGCAGCTGCGCCCGCGCCCGAGCCAGCGCCCCCGGCTCCGGTGCAACCGCCTGAGCCCAAGCCGGTACCGCCAAAACCCGCGCCTGAGTCCGTCAAACCCAAACCCGCGCCCCCCATCAAGCGCAAACCGATCGCGCCCGCGCCGCGTCCGGTCGAGCGCATCGACCCGGCACCAGCCATCGAAGTGCCAGTCAGTGAACCCACACCCGCCGTCGAGGAAGCCACGGCTGCTCCGGCGGTGGATACGCAGGCGAGCACTCAGCCGACCACCAAGCAACAACCCAGCCAGAGCAGCGCGTCCAACAGCGCCGCAGCAGCGACCGGAACTCCCGCCCCAGCGCTGACCCAGCCATCCAGCAGCGCCAGCTATTTGAACAACCCGCCCCCGGTCTACCCCGCAGTCAGCCGCCGTCTGGGCGAACAAGGCGCCGTGCTGCTCAATGTGCTGATCGGCACTGATGGGCGAGTGCAAAAAATCGAAGTCAAGCAATCTAGCGGCTTTGATCGCCTGGATCGGCAGGCGCTGAGCACCGTCTCACGCTGGCGCTTCGTCCCAGGTACGCGCAACGGTACACCCGAAGCCATGTGGTACCAGCAACCCATCCATTTCGTTCTCACTCAATAATCATCTGCAGGAGTTTTCATGGAATCGCAATTTGGCCTCGCCAACGTCTGGATTCAGGGTGACTGGGTCACCCGCGGAACTGCACTGATACTGCTGCTCATGTCCGTGGCGTCCTGGGTGGTCATCCTGATCAAGGCACTGGACATCGTGCGTTACAAACGCGACGCACGCGCCGCACGCGACTTCTGGCACAGCGAGGACTTTGCCGCCGGTCTGAGCAAGCTTGGCGCCGACCCGAGCAACCCCTTCCGCCATCTGGCCCTGGAAGGGCGCGAAGCCACGGCGCACCATCGCAACACCCAGGAACACCTGCACGACAGCCTGGACGTAAGCGACTGGATCACCCGCTGCCTGCGCAACACCATCGACGAATTCACGGCCCGCCTGCAATCGGGCTTGGCCATCCTGGCCTCGGTGGGCTCCACCGCTCCATTCATTGGCCTTTTCGGCACGGTCTGGGGCATTTACCACGCGCTGGCCGCCATCGGCGCATCGGGGCAGTCGACCATCGACAAGGTCGCTGGCCCCATTGGCGAAGCGTTGATCATGACTGCGCTGGGCCTGGCCGTGGCCATTCCTGCGGTGCTCGGCTACAACGCGCTGGTACGGGGCAACAAGTTCATTCTCAGCCAGCTCAACAGCTTTGCCCATGGCCTGCATGCATACTTCGTCACCGGCGCGCGCGTGAACGTTCCAGGCGAGGCAGGCAAGGTCGTCCCGATGAAGAAAGGCTGATGCGCCATGGCTTTCGGAACCCAGGACGAATCCGATGAGGTGATGAATGAAATCAACATGACGCCGCTGGTGGACGTCATGCTGGTTTTGCTCATCATCTTCATCATCACCGTGCCAGTAATGAAACATGCCGTGCCGGTAGACTTGCCGCGCGCGAGCAACGAGCGCGAAATCATCCAGCCGGAGACCATCCGCCTGTCGGTGACCGCCGATGGCGTGTACCACTGGAACGAGCGCACCCTCTCCGATGAGGAGCTTGAACCACTGCTGCAGGCCGAGGCGCAAAAAATTCCGCAACCCGACCTGCATATCCAGGGCGACAAAGATGTGCGCTACGAGCGCGTGGCGCAGCTCATGTCCGCCCTGCAGCGCGCCGGCCTGCACAAAATCGGCTTCGTGACCGAGCCCAATCCCTGAATCCAATTGAGCCATGGATGGTTACATTGGAATCGATAAAAATCCGTTGACTTATTGATGATAATGATTATCATTAGCGCATCAGAATCAACGACGCATCAACGGTTTCATCGTCATGACCAATCTCTACTCGAATCGATTTGAAACCCTTCCCATCATGGTGTCGCATGGAGTCACAACGCCGAACAGCCCGGAACGGGTGATGCACAGCGAAACCTTGATGCAGGGACGCAAGGTCATGACCATCGTGCACAACGGCCGCGTCTACCGGCTGCAGACCACCAAGCAGGGCAAGCTGATCCTGACCAAGTAAAGATCATCGTGGGGCGACTCGTGGATCACAAGATCCCAAGAGTCGATTGGCCAGCCAACGAGGAGCACCTCGCGTAGCCAGGCTTTTTTTCATCCCGCACAACAGTTTCCTAGCGTTCCACCCGCACGGTCTGGGCCGCAAGCAGTGCCAGCAACGCGGCCGCCAGCAGGTTGTGCAGCAAGACGAGTGGTAGCGGCTGCTGCCAGGCAACCACCACCAATCCAACCAACGGCTGCAGCGCAGCCAGCAGCGCCACGGCGGCTGCCACGCCCCGTCGGTCGGCCCGCCACAGACGCCAGGAAAACGCCCACAGTACCGCCACCAGTGCCACGCCAGCGATGCGGTGGGCGAGTTGCAGGAAAGCCCCCTGCTCCTGCGTCAGCGCCGTCGCCGACGGCGAGACCCAGGACAGCAGTGCCCCCAACCCGCCCGATGCATCCGCCACGCAAGCGCCAAAGACGGGACAGCTCAAGCCTGCATGCCGGGCGCTGACCAGACCGCCCAGCAGCACCTGCAAGCAGATCAGCAGCATGCATATCCATGCGCCCATCATGCCGCCACGCATGCTTTGCGCGCGGCTCCCACCTGCGACGCACACCAGGCGGATCGCCAGGGCAAACATCAGCAGCCCGGCAAGCAAATTTCCCAGCACCACCCCGGGCAGACCGGGTTGCGCAGACCAACGCCCCAACACGGCCAGAAAAATCGCCAGAACCAGCAGGATCAGCGTACCGCGTGACTCTGACCACAAGCGCGGCGTGGACGTTGCCGACACGACCAGCATCAGAAGCAGCACCAGCAAAGTAGCGCTTGCTACCACCCGGTGCACCAGTTTCAAGGCTGCTGGCGTTTGCGCCGGCGCCGGTGTGGCCGTGCCATCCGCACCCAGTGCCTGCACCTGGCATTGAGGCCATGGCGCGCAACGGACGGCCTCCTTGGACAGGCGCATATAAGCGCTCAAACTGATGATGCACAGCATCAGCGCAGCGCACAGCCACGCCATGCGGCGCACCAGATGGCGCCGCCGCTGCAGCAAAGCAAGGTCGCAATCCATGTTTCCAATCCCCCTGAGTTTGTCTTGTGGTGAAAAGGCTGCAGAAAAAATCAGCGTGGCTTTCAATGCCATTCATCGAAAAAACCGTTTCGATTGAACATTTTTTGATAGCACCTCCCAGCCCGATGCGATCGTCAGGACTTCTCACTCTGCCTTTGGCAGGCTAAAGTTCCGTCAAATGTTTGATCCATGTCACGAACACTTGATGACAAAGGTCAACAATTACGTGTCTTAACCGGTAACTTCCAAGGAGTGAACGATGAGTCACCACGACGACGAAAACGAGAAAGTCCCGCTGATGCAGCAACTGCTGGACAACCCTTTTCTGCTGCTGTTCCTGGGCGTGATGATTCCGATGATTGTCTACAACCTGTGGGGCTTCATCGACGTTCTGACCATTCCCGTCGCCAAATAAAAACTGAGGAGACTCAACATGAGTGCAATCCTGCCGCCTTCGGAGAGGTTGTGGTGGAAACACCCGCTGGATCGTCTGGAAGCCATCTGGATCGCCATCGCCTTCATCTGGTGCATGGTGATGTTTTTCATGATGGTGTTCTGGCACGTCTACGGCAAGCAAAACCTGTCAACCGAGACCTACAAGGTCGACGTCGGCCAGTTTACCGAGCGCACCCAGGCCTTTGTCGACAAATACACGGTTCGCACCGAAACCGAGCAGGAAGTGCCGGTCGTCGCTCCGCCCGAGGGCGAGGACATCTACTTGATTGGACGCCTATGGAACTGGTGGCCCATTCTCGAGCTGGAAAAGGGCAAGACCTACAAGCTTCACATGACCTCGATGGACTACAACCACGGCTTCTCGCTGCAGCCCAACAACATCAACATCCAGGTGGTGCCCGGCTATGAGCACGTGATCAAGATCACGCCCAACGAATCGGGCATGTACTCCATCGTGTGCAATGAGTTTTGCGGCATTGGTCACCACGAGATGGTCGGCCGCCTGTACGTAAAGTAATGCAGGGGGAGACAACATGACCACACAAACCACATACCGCACCTGCCCACGATCGGGCCTGCAATTCGAAGCCCAGGCGGAAAGCCTGATCAAGGCCAACGCCGTCACCGCCGTCGTCGCCCTGCTGGTCGGCGGCCTGCTGGCCATCGGCGTCGTGCTCACGCGCTGGCCCGCCGTGCACTGGCTGCCGGCCGACACCTTCTACATGGTGCTGACGGCCCATGGTCTGGACATGCTGATCTACTGGCTGATCTTCTTCGAGATCGCCATCCTGTACTTCGCCGCATCGACCTTGCTGCGCTGTCGCATCGCCACGCCCAAGATCGCCTGGCTGGCATACGCGCTAATGCTGATCGGCGCGGTCATCAACAACGTGGCCGTCTTCCAGGGCGAGTCCAGCGTGATGATGACCTCCTACGTGCCGATGATGGCGCACTGGACGTTCTACTTCGGCATCGTCCTGTTTGCCGTCGGCGCGCTCATCGCCTGCTTCGTGTTCTTCGGCACGCTCGTCGTCGCCAAGCGCGAGAACACCTACGAAGGCTCGGTGCCGCTGGTCACCTTCGGTGCCATCACCGCCGCCATCATCGCCGTGTTCACGCTCAGCTCGGGTGCCATCATCCTGGTGCCGACGCTGTTCCTGTCGCTGGGCTGGATCGATAACGTCGACCCACTGGCCTACCGCATCATCTGGTGGGCGCTGGGCCACTCCTCGCAGCAGATCAACGTGGCAGCCCATATTTCGGTGTGGTATGCCGTCGCCGCCATCGCGCTGGGCGCCAAGCCCATGTCCGAGCGCGTCAGCCGCGGCGCCTTCCTGCTGTACATCCTGTTCCTGCAGCTGGCAAGTGCGCACCACATCCTCGCCGATCCCGGCGTGAGCACTGAGTGGAAGATCGTAAACACCAGCTACTTCATGTACTTTGCCGTGCTGGCGTCGATGATCCACGCACTGTCGATTCCCGGCGCCATGGAAGTGGCCCAGCGTGCCAAAGGCTTCAACAAGGGCCTGTTCGAGTGGCTGCGCAAGGCGCCCTGGGGCAACCCGACGTTCTCCTCCGTGTTCATCTCACTCGTGGGCTTCGGCTTCCTGGGCGGCATCACCGGCGTGATGATGGGTACCGAGCAGCTGAACCTGCTGATCCACAACACCATCTATGTACCCGGACACTTCCACGCCACCGTGGTGATCGGCACGACGCTGACCTTCATGGGCCTGACCTACTTCCTGATCCCGGTGCTGTTCCGCCGCGAGATGATCAATCCCGGCCTGGCCAAGATCCAGCCCTACCTGTTCGGCTTCACCATGTACTTCTTTTGCCTGGTGATGATGGGAGCGGGCACGCTGGGCGTCTCGCGCCGCCACTGGGACATGGCCTTCAGCGGCAACGCGCTGGCCTATGAGTGGCCGGGCGCTGCCTACCTGATGATGGGCCTGGTCGGCATCAGCGGCGTGATCGCCATCTTCGGCGGCGCGATCTTCATCTACATCACCGTGGGCTCGCTGCTGTGGGGCAAGCGCCTGGACGCTGGCGCCACCAGCCCGAAGTTCACGCGCCTGATGCGCGCAGCCCCCACGCCTCCGCTGCAGACCTACGGCTCGGCCGGCTTCGTCGCTCCCGGTACCTTCGTGCTGGCCATGGTCTTCCTGCTGGCCTTCATCCTGTACTACTTCGTCAACTGGAAGTACCTCAGCCAGCTGTGGGGCCTGAGCTGATCGAGGAGAAAGTGCGCGCAATGCATACGACCTCGATGCAGGCCACCGGGCGCGGCATGGTGCAGGTGACGCGTGACGTCATCTCCCTGTTCAAGCTGCGCATCGGTGTGCTGATCATGATCACCGCACTGGTGGGCATGGCGATCACGCCCGGCCCATCGGTTACCTGGCTGCAGGTGCTGGTGCTGGCGCTGTCGGTCCTGACGGCGTCGGCCAGTGCGGGGGCATTCAATCAGTATGTGGAGTACCAGAGCGATCGCCTGATGAAGCGCACGGCCCGCCGTGCCTTCGTCACCGGCGCGCTGCCTCACCACCCGGGCTGGCTTGCGCTGATGGCGCTGATGCTGGCCGCCGCGGTGACGGCGGCCTGGACGGCCTTCAACGGCGCAGCGGCCCTGCACGTCTTTCTGGGCGCCTTCTTCTATGGCGTGGTCTACACGCTGTGGCTCAAGCGCCGCACCTCGATGAACATCGTCATTGGCGGGCTGGCCGGCAGCTTTGCCGTGCTCGCGGGCGCAGCGGCCGTGGATCCGGGCATCAGCCCTCTGCCCTGGTTGCTGGCGCTGGTGCTGTTCTTGTGGACGCCGCCGCACTTCTGGAGCCTGGCGATTGCCAACAGCGATGACTACGCCAAGGCCGGCGTACCGATGCTGCCCGTGGTCGTCGGCCCCCAACGCGCGGCGCAGGCGGTGCTCATCAGCACCGTAGCGCTATTCGTCGCATCGCTGCTGCCCCTGCTCTATGGCGCGGGCTGGGTCTACGCGCTCGGCGCGCTCGCCGGCGGCCTGCACTTCGTGCACAAATCGTGGCTGCTGGTGCGCAACCCCGTGCGCGCCACGGCCATGGCGTCGTTCTTCGCATCCCTCATCCAACTGAGCGTTCTTCTGGCGGCCGCCAGTATCGACGCCGCCATTCGCTAGGAGGGCCGGGGCGTGGGCAGGTGGATCAAGCGCAGCGGGCGCCAGGCAATCCAGTGGCTGCCAGGCCTGGCTCTGCTGCTGGCCCTGGCAACGGTGATGGTGAGCCCATCCCCGGCCAGCGCGCAGGGCAAGGGGCTGGATCGCGAAGCCGCCCTGCAGTTGAGCAAGGAAGCCGTCGGCCAGCGCGTGGGCGAGCACGTCCTGCTCAATCGTGACGGCCGCCCGGTCTCGCTGGCCTCTTTTCGCGGCAAGCCGCTGCTGGTGAGTTTCATCTATACCGGTTGCTTCCAGATCTGCCCGACGACCACCAAGTCGCTGCAGGAGACGGTGCGCGAGCTGCGCAAGAGCCTGGGCGACAACCAGTTCAACGTCGTCAGCATCGGCTTCAACCAGCCGGCCGACTCACCGCAGGCCATGAAGGCCTTTGCCACGCAAAACGGCATCAACCAGCCCAACTGGGACTTTCTGAGCCCCCCCATGGCCATCGTCCCCGCGCTGGCCGCGAACTTCGGCTTCGCCTTCGAGGCCACCCCGGCGGGCTTTGACCACGTGCTGCAGGTGTCGGTGCTGGACGCCGACGGGCGCATCGTGCACCAGGTCTACGGCATCGAGATCACGCCGGGTGACCTGGGCGAGCCGCTCAAGATGCTGCTGGCGGGCAAGCCCTTCAGTCCGGCCAATAGCCTGCTGAGCAACCTCAAGGACAGAGTCCGCATCATGTGCACCGTCTATGACCCCAAGACCGGCGCCTACAAGGTCGACTACACGCTGCCCATCCAGATCGCCGGGGGCGTGACCTTTTTCATCGTGATGCTCGCCTTCTTCATCAACGAATTGCGCTCCAGCCGCAAACGCACCCATGGCAAAGGGGGGCGCGGCGCCGTTTGACGCACGCCAGCCCCATGGCCTCGCCCGCAACAGCCACCCTTGCCCGCGGCGGCATACATTTCACAACCGCCTCCTCGGCGTCGCGCGGCGCCGCCGCATGGCGCGCGCTGGAGCACGCCCTGGACGGGCTGTGCGGCCCGCAGGCCAACCCGCTCAAGCACCTGGGTGCGCTGGCGGTCTGGCTGCTGTGGCTGCTGATGGCCTCGGGCGTCATCCTCTACATCCTGCTGGACACCTCCGCCGCCGGAGCCTACACGTCGATCGCCGCCCTGGCCGACACGCCCTGGCGGCTGGGCGACCTGCTGCGCGGCACGCACCGCTACGCCACCGACGCCTTCGCCATCGTCCTGGCCGTGCATGTCGTGCGCGAATGGGCGCTGGGGCATTTCAAGCACTTCCGGCGCATGCCGTGGATCACCGGCGTGCCACTGGTCGCACTGTTCTTCATCAGCGCGATCAACGGCTTCTGGCTGAACTGGGATCGCCTGGGCCAGTACTCCGTGACCAGCACCGCCGAGTGGCTGGACGCATTGCCACTGTTCGCCTCGCCGCTGGCGCGCAACTTCCTGGATGCCGCCAGCCTGGGCGACCGCCTGCTCACCCTGTTCGTCTTCATGCACATCGGCGTGCCGCTGCTGCTGGTCTTCGGCCTGTGGTTCCACATCCAGCGCATTGCACACGCGCACATCATGCCGCCGCGCGCGCTGGCCTGGGGCAGCCTGCTGGTCTTGCTGCTGCTCAGCCTGGCGCTTCCGGTGCGCAGCCAGGGCCCGGCCGACCTAGCGAGCGCCCCCGGCGCGCTGGCACTGGACTGGTTCGTGCTGTTCATCCATCCGCTGGTCGACGCCACATCGCCCTGGACGGGCTGGGCGCTGGTGCTGGCCGCGTTCAGCTTGCTCATGCTGCCGGTGCTGCTGCCCGCCGGTACCCGGCCACCCGTGGCCGTCGTCTACCCTGAGCACTGCAGCGGCTGCATGCGCTGCTTCGACGACTGCCCCTACTCTGCCATCACCATGGTGCCCCACGCCAATGGACGCGCCAGCATGCGCATGGCTGCCGTGGACGCCGACCTGTGCGCCAGCTGCGGCATCTGCGCGGGCTCCTGCCCGTCATCGACGCCGTTTCGCAGCACCGAGCAACTGGTCACCGGCATCGACATGCCGCAGTTGCCCATAGACGCGTTGCGGCGCACGCTGGAGCAAGGCCTGCAGGCATTGCCCGGCCCCCGTCGGTACGTGGTCTTTGGTTGCGACCAGGGGGTACAAACCCGCATACTCGCGCCAGACGTACTGCAATGCGGCCTGATCTGTGCCGGCATGCTTCCACCCTCTTTCATCGAATATGCGTTGCGCGCAGGCGCCGATGGCGTGCTTGTCGCGGGCTGCCGTGAAGGTGGCTGCGAGTTTCGCCTGGGTCAGCGCTGGACGCACGAGCGACTGACGGGCCTGCGCGCGCCGCAACTGCGCGGCTCGGTACCCGCAAGCCGCTGGCATGCCACCTGGGTCGATCACGCAGATGCGCCCGCCTTGCTGGCCGCCGTACAAAACCTACGCAGGGCCGAGCACGCCCCGCCTGTTGCCGAGGAGAAGATTGAATGAACCGTGCACTCAACTGGACCGGGCAGGCTCTGCTCTATGGCTGCTTTGCCGTCGCCATTGCCGTGTTCACCCGCTGGCCCGTCTACCATCCGCTTGGCCCGGACATGGCGCAAATCAAGGTCAGCTTCATACACCACGGACAGCGCCTGGCCGAATGCCGGCCCTACACCGAGGAAGAAAAAGCCAAGATGGCACCAAACATGCGCAGGGCAATGAAGTGCGAACGCGAGCGCTCGCCGGTCAGCATCGAGGTGGATCTGGACGGCAAGACGGTGCTGCAGCGCACCGCAGCGCCGGCTGGACTGTCGCGCGACGGTTCTTCTACCGTATACCAGCGGCTAGACGTTCCGGCCGGCGAGCACCAGATCACGGTGCGCCTGAACGATAGCGCACAGACCGGTGACTTCGCCTACCAGCGCGAGGAAACGATCCACCTCAAGCCGGCGCAGGTGCTGGTGGTTGACTTCAACCTGGACAAGGGAGGCATCGTCCTGCAATGAACCCTCGCACTCCCACACTCAACGGCCTGTCGCACACCGCCGCGCCTCCGCCGCCCGCAGCACGCACGGGCAGCAGCTACCAGCTTCACCTAGCGCAAGACGCGCGCCTGTCGCTGGCACGCGGCTGGCTGTGGCTGGGGTTGGCCGCGCTGGTCGGCTCGGGCATCTTCTCCATCCTGCTGGTGCTCTCGCGCACACCTTACGTTAACCAGTGGCTGCCCGCGGCCAATTTTTTCCACATCTCGCTGGTGCTGCACGTGGATCTTTCGGTATTGGTATGGTTCGTCGCCATGGCTGGGCTGCTGTGGAGCCTGCACGGCAGCGCCCGCGCGCGCGCCCTGGGCTGGACCGGGCTGTGGGTCACGGCGGCGGGCACGCTGGCCATGGCGCTGTCGCCCTTTCTCGACCCGGGCGAGCCGGTCATGGCCAACTACATTCCGGTGCTCGAATCCCCCCTGTTCCTGGCCGGCCTGGTGGTCTTTGCGCTGGGCAGCACGGTGCTGGTGGCGCGCAGCCTGCTGGCCTCGCCCGTGCTGGGGTTGCAATACGACGGGCGCGGCGCGCTGCATTTCGGCCTGAACGCGGCGGCCATTGCCGCGGCCATGGCGTTGATCAGCTTTGCCTGGTCCTGGCTGCAGACGCCGCAGGGGCTCGATACCAAGACCTATTACGAAATCCTGTTCTGGGGCGGCGGCCACGCGCTGCAGTTCACCTGGACGCTGATGATGCTGGTGGCCTGGCTGTGGCTGGCCAGCGCATGCGGCGCGCGCCTGGTGCTGTCGCCGCGCGTCGCGGTGCTCATGCTGCTGCTGGCGCTGGTCGGCGTGTTCATCGTCCCATACGCCCATCTGGCATACGACGTCACCTCGGTCGAGTACCGCAACCTGCTGACCTGGGGAATGCGCCTGGGCGGTGGCCCGGCTATCGTGCCCATCGGGCTGGCCGTGGTTGCCGCGGCGCTGACCACCCGCCTGCGCGACGATGCCATGCGCCCGCTGCGCGCGGCCCTGCTCTCATCGGTGCTGCTGTTCACTGCTGGCGGCGTCATCGGCGTGATCATCAATGGCAGCAACGTGCGCATCCCGGCGCATTACCACGGCTGCATCGTCGGCGTCACGCTGGCGCTGATGGGCGCGGTCTACCGTATCCTGCCGGCGCTGGGCCACCCGGCGCCGCAGGGGCGGCTGGCCACCTGGCAGCCCTGGCTGTACGGCATCGGGCAGTTGATGCACATCATCGGCCTGGTGTGGTCCGGCGGCTACGGCGTGCAGCGCAAGGTTGCCGGCAGCGAGCAGGTGCTGCGCAGCACCGCCGAGATCGCCGGCATGGGCCTGATGGGCCTGGGCGGCCTGGTCGCCATCATCGGCGGCCTGCTGTTCATCGTGGTCGTCGTCCGCACGATGCGCCAGAGCGCGGCAACAACGCGCAACGTTTGAGGGAGTCTCCATGATCGCAACCATCCAGAACGTTCTCCAGTGGCTTTTCCTGCGCATGGAGGACTTGTTCAACAAGGCCTTTGGCGACCGCATCAACCCCTTCTACCACCTGGGCGCCATCACCTTCTTCCTGTTCTGGGTGATCGGCGGCACCGGCCTGTACCTGTATGTTTTCTTCGAGACCGGCATCCCCGCGGCCTACGACTCGGTCGTCACGCTGAGCACCAGCCAGTGGTGGTTGGGCGGCATCATGCGCAGCGTGCACCGCTATGCGTCCGACGCCATGGTGCTGACCATGTTTTTGCACATGTTGCGCTACTTCGCGTTCAACCGCTTTCGCGGCCTGCGCGCGTTCTCCTGGATCACCGGGGTAATGCTGATCTGGATGGTCTATGTCTCGGGCATCAACGGCTACATGCTGCCCTGGGACCAGCTCGCGCAGTACGTCACCGTCACCAGCTTCGAATGGCTGGACTGGCTGCCCATGTTCAGCGGCTCGCTGATGCGCAACTTCATCTATTCCGACCACGTGGGTAGCCGCTTCTTCACGCTGCTGTCGTTCATGCACGTGGGCATTCCGCTGGTCGTGCTGATGCTGATGTGGATCCACGTGCAGCGCGTTCCCAAGGCGCGCACCACGCCACCGCGCCCCATCGTCTACGGCCTGCTGGCGACGATGCTGGTGCTGTCGCTGGTCGTGCCCGCGCACAGCCAAGGCGGCGTGAGCAACCTGGCCGTCGCGGCCACCAGCATCCACCTGGACTGGTTCTACATGGCCGCATTCCCGCTGCTGACCGAGTGGCCTTTGCAATGGGTCTGGCTGTTGCTGGTGGGTGGCTCGGTCGTGCTCTACCTGATGCCGTGGATTCCGCCCAAGTTCGGCAAAAGCTCCAAGCACACGCACCAGGTCGTGATCCACGGCGAGCAAGGCGTCAGCGCCGAAATCACGGTGCGCGAGGGCGAGACCATTCTGGACGCCGGCCTGCGCGAAGGCCTGAACCTGGCCTATGACTGCCGCAACGGCGGCTGCGGCCTGTGCATCTGCAGCGTGGCGCAAGGCGGCTTCGAGCACCGGCCCTACCAGCTCAGCGCGCTGTCCAACGTCCAAAAAACCCAGGGCAAGGCGCTGATGTGCTGCGCATCGCCCATCCAGGACATGGCCATCGAGGTCGAGTATCCGATCGGCAGCAAGGTCATCAAGGGCCAGGAGGTGGTCTACACCGCCCACGTCGCGCAGATGCACCGACTGGCCGACGACGTGATGGAAGTCATCCTGCAACTGCCCGACGACCAGAAGATCGACTTCACCGCCGGCCAGTACATCAACATCCTGATCGGCGACGGCCACAAGCGTGCGTTCTCGTTTGCCAACCGCCCCGGCGCGGGTAGCCGCATCGAGCTGCACATTCGCAGGATGGAGGGCGGCGTCTTCACCACCCAGGTCTTCGAGTCGATGAAAGTGGGCGATGCCATCCACTTCGAAGGGCCGCGCGGCCAGTTCACGCTGCGCGAAAGCAGCTACCCCATTCTGTTCATCGCCGGTGCGACCGGCTTCGCACCAATCAAGAGCATCGTCGAGGATGCGTTCGCCCGCGGCATCCAGCGCCCGATGCGCCTGTACTGGGGCGTACGCCAGCGCAAGGACTTGTACATGCTCGACCTGTGCGAACAGTGGGCGCGCGAGCACGGCAACTTCACGGTCGTACCCGTGCTGTCCGAGCCGCACGTGGGCGACGACTGGAGCGGGCGCACCGGACTGGTTCACGAGGCCATGCTGGCCGACTTTGCCGACCTGAGCGGCTACGAGGTCTACCTGTGCGGCTCGGTGCGCATGGTCGAGACGGCAGTGCCGGCCTTCATCTCGCAGGGCCTGGACGAAAACTCCTGCTTCTCCGACGCCTTCCTGCCCGCAGCCGCGACGCAGGCGCCCGAACCTGAGTCCGTAGCGGCCGGTTGATCTGGGCCGCGGCAAGCCAAGCGGCGCAGTATCTACCAGCGAGTAATTCCATTTCTATATCGATCGAGTACGCGAAGGTGAAGCGCAGAC
>PGEI01000093.1 GCA_002894305.1 Comamonadaceae bacterium CD01 | reverse complement strand
CTCGCGATAGCTACGGCTATCGCTGCGGTTTGCGCCTTGCCCTGGGCGCCAATCCATTGCTTTCATTGTGTTCCTCTACTTCCAGGTTGCTGTACTAGCCGCACCCGCATTCAGGATTCGCCAGGTTTTTTGTGCGCCCGCGGGTGGGCCCTGTCGTACACCTGCGCCAGGTGCTGGAAGTCGAGCCGCGTATAGACCTGGGTGGACGTGATGCTGGCGTGGCCCAGCAGCTCCTGCACCGCGCGCAGGTCGCCGCTCGATTGCAGCAGGTGGCTGGCAAACGAGTGGCGCAGCATGTGCGGGTGCACCGGCTGCGCCAGCCCCGCCAGTTGCCCGCGCTGGCGCAGCCGCGCCCAGACCGACTGCGCCGACAACCGTGCGCCGCGCCGCCCGATGAACAGCGCGCTGCCCTCCAGCCGCCCGCCAAAGGGCTGCGCGCGCAGCGCCAGCCACTGCTGCAGCGCCTGCAGCGCGGCGCGTCCCACCGGCACGCTGCGCCGCTTGCTGCCCTTGCCCAGCACATGGGCCTCGCCCGCCTGCAGGTCGACCCAGCCGCGCCCCTGCTGCTGTGCGGCCATGCTGGCGGCAACGTCCAGGCCGACGAGCTCGCCCACGCGCAGGCCGCAGCCGTACAGCAGCTCGACGATGGCCGCGTCACGCGCCTCGATCCAGGGATCCTGCCCGGCCTCGGCAAAGTCGGCCAGGCGCACCGCCTGATCCACCGGCAAGGCCTTGGGCAGCGGCTTGGGCGCCTTGGGCGCGCGCACGTCCAGCACCGGGTTGTGCGCGGCCAGGCCCTGGTTGACCGCCCAGCGGAAGAACCCGCGCCAGCCCGACAGGATGAGCGCAATGCCGCGCGGGCTGCGCCCGCCGGCGTGCATTTGCACCACGCCGCGGCGGATGTGCGCGCTGGTGAGCTGCAACAGCGGCGTGCCCGCCTCGCGCGCCAGCGCCTCCAGGCGCAGCAAATCCTGCGTGTACAGCGCCAGCGTGCGCGCGGCCAGGCGCCGGTGCACGCGCAGGTCCTGCAGGTAGTTCTGCGCCGGCTCGGAGAGCGCCGCAGCGCTGGGCGCCTGTTCCGTCATGGCAAGCTTAGAGCGTGTTTACGCTCTTACAGCAAGCGCGACAGCGCCGAGCCCGCCAGCTCGGCCATGTGCGTCAGAAAGTCGGTTCCCATGGTCGCGTCGAAGCGCTTGGCGTCGTGCGAGGCCAGCACCAGCAGGCCGAAGGCGGGGCTGTCGGTGTCCTCGATCGCGCCGCGGCGCAGCGGCAGCAGCGCCAGAGACTGGGCCTGCGCCGCCTGTGCCAGCCAGCCCGTCGCCTCGAAGCCCAGGTTGGGGCCGCAAAACGGCATGGTCAGCGACGCGGCAAAGCTGCGCAGGTCTTCGCTCACGCCCTGGGTGAAGGCCGCGCCCGTGTAGGCGTCGGCCACGCCCCACAGGCGCAGCGCCACCTGCGGCACGTCGAAGTCCTGCGCAATGCTGGCCTGCACCATGGCGGGCAGCTCGCCGGCGTTGCGCGCCGCGGCCAGCTGGCGCGACCAGTCGTGGATCTTGCGCGCGATCGCCGCGTTCTCGCCGCCGTAGCGCACCATGTCCATCACGCGGTGCTCCAGCACCTTGATCTTCTCGCGCAGCAGCTCGGCCTGGCGCTCGTGCAGGCTGACCGCGCGCTGGCCATGCGGGCTGTTGATGACCACGCTGGCCAGCAACTCGGCGTGGCGCTCGAAGAAGCCGGGGCTGTTGGCCAGGTATTCGGCAATGTCGTCTTCGGTGATCGGGGGCAGGGCGGAAGCGGTCATGGCAGGGCGGGCAAAAGAAGGCGGGAGGCCGGTCAATACAAAAACAATGCGCCCGGATTATCGGCGCTTGGGGCAACGTGGAAGGTACAGATCGTTTATCGTGCGGCCCTGCCAACCGGCACATTGCTGCCTTCGAGGGAATTCCCATGCGACTCTTCAACGCCCTGCACCACCCCCACGCCGGCGCCGTGCTGCTGCGCACCGTGCTGGCGCTGCTCATCCTGCTGCACGGCTGGGCCAAGATCACCGGCGGCGTCGGCTGGATTGCCGGCATGCTGCAAGGCCACGGCCTGCCCGGCTACCTGGCCTACGCGGTCTACCTGGGCGAGGTCGTCGCGCCGCTGCTGATGCTGGTGGGCGTGTGGGTCGCGCCGGCCGCGCTGGTCGTCGCCATCAACATGCTGGTGGCGCTGTTCCTGGTGCACCAGGGGCATTTTTTCTCGATCAACAAGAGCGGCGGCTGGGAGCTGGAGCTGCAGGCCATGTTCCTGGTCGGCGCGCTCGTCGTGGCCATGACGGCGAGGCCCGGCAAATGACGCCGCGCACCAGCCAATACCTGCACGCGCAGCACATGCCCGTGGCGCCGCGCGCTGCGGCCACCGTGCTGCTGCTGCGCGACGGCGCGGCGGGCCTGGAGGTCTTGATGACGCGCCGCTCGCAGCAGGCCAGCTTCGTGCCCGGTGCCTTCGTCTTTCCCGGCGGCGCCATCGACGCGCAGGACGCCCAGGCGCACGCGCTGGCCGCGCGCCGCCCCACGCAGGCCGACGCGCAACTGACCGATGCGATCGCCGCCATCCGCGAGAGCTTCGAGGAGCTGGGCGTGCTGCTTGCGCGCCACGGCGACGGGCGCTGGGCCACGCAGCACGACATTGCGCAGATCGACCGCCACGCCCCGCTTGCCGCGCAGTGCCAGGCGCGCGGCCTGACGCTTGCCGCCGACGGCGTGTTCACGCTGGCGCGCTGGATCACCGACCGCGACCTGCCGCGGCGCTTCGACGTGCCGTTCCTCGTCGCCCGCATGCCGCCGGGCCAGACTCCGGTGGCCGACGAGGCCGAGCAGTTCGAGCCGCTGTGGATACGCCCGCAGGACGCGCTGCAGCGCCACGCCGGCGGTGACTTCTTCATCATTTTCCCGACCATCCGCACTCTGGAGTACCTGCAGCGCCATGCCAGCGTCGACGCGGTGCTGGCCGCCTGCGCCGGCGAGGCGCCGCTGTGGACCAGCTGCCCGCGCGCCGGCCTGCTGGCCGGGCGCGAGGTGCGCTACATGGAAAGCGACCCGCCCTACGGCGAATTGGCTCTGGTCAGCCCCGACGGCCAGCTGGTGCACCCGCTGGACTGGCAAAGCGATCGTCCGGTGGAGCTGCGGCGCAACCTGCAGCGCCTCACCGCACCCAACCCCGGCGTGATGACCGGCCCCGGCACCAACAGCTACCTGGTGGGCGATCCAGCCACCGGCTACATCGCCATCGACCCCGGCCCTGCCGACATGGAGCACCTGCAGCGCCTGTGGCGCGCCGCCGGCGGCGACATCCGCACGATCGTCTGCACCCACTCGCACCCCGACCATTCGCCCGGAGCCGCCCCGCTGCAGCAGCTGTGCGTGCAGGCCGGGCGCGCCGCGCCGCCCATCCTGGGCCTGCCCTCGCTTCCCACGGCGCGCGCGCACAGCCAGTTCACGCCCGACCGGGCCGTCGCCGACGGCGAGCTGCTCACACTCACCGGCCAGGGGCTGGGGGGCAGCGTCACCCACACGCTGCAAGTCGTCTACACCCCCGGCCACGCGGCCAACCACCTGTGCCTGCTGCTGCAGGAAGACGGCCTGCTGTTTTCCGGCGACCACATCCTGAACGGCAGCACCACGGTGATCGACCCGCCCGACGGCAACATGGCCGACTACCTGGACTCGCTCGACCGCCTGGACGCGCTGTGCCAGCAGTGGGGCGTGGAGTTCATCCTGCCCGCCCACGGCCACGTGCTGGGCGACGCGCGCGGCGCCATCGCACACCTGAAGGCCCACCGCCTGGCACGCGAGGCCAAGGTCATCGCCGCCATGCAAAAACGCCCCGACGGCACGCTGGAGCAATGGGTGGAGCTGGCCTATGACGACGTGCCCCCGCGCCTGTGGCCGGTGGCACAGCGCTCGCTGATCGCCCACGTCGAGCGCATCCGCATGCTGGAACCTGGGAATGATTGAGCACCCCCCTGAGCCGCTTCGCATCTTCCCTCCTCTCTCTGCGCGCTACGCGCCACGGGAGGGGGGACGCAGCCAGCGCGGCGGGGCGGCCCTTGCGCGGCCGCCCTGGCCTGGGGCGCGCGCGATGCCCGGCGTTCTGGAGCACCGGCATGGATGATGCGATCCGCCTGGCCAAGCGCGTGGCGCGGCAGTTCGCCTGCTCGCGCACCATGGCAGAGCAGTACATCGAAGGCGGCTGGGTGTCGGTCGACGGTCAGGTCATCGAGCTGCCCGGCGCGCGGGTGGCGCCGCAGCAAGCCGTGGCGCTGGCGCAGGACGCCAACCCGATGGAACTCACCCCCGTCACCCTGGTGCTGAACAAGCCTGCGGGTTACGAGGCCGGGCTTGGCCTGGAGGCCGGCCACACCTCCCACACCAGCCGCAGCCAGGGCGCGCCGCAGGCGCTGGATCTCTTGAGCGCAGCCACCCACCTGGCGGACGACCCCGCCGGCCAGCGCGTGCTGCTGCGCCACTTTCGCGCGCTCGAGTGTTTCACGCCGCTGCCCACCGAGGCCAGCGGACTGGTCGTCTACACCCAGGACAGGCGCGTAGCACGCAAGCTGCGCGAAGACATCGAGGTGCTGGAGCAGGAATGCATCGTCGAAGTCGCTGGGCAGATTCAGGAGGACGGCCTGCAGCGGCTGTGCCACGGCCTTACGTTCAACGACCGGCCGCTGCCGCCCATCAAGGTCAGCTGGCAGAACGAGACCCACCTGCGCTTTGCACTCAAAGGCATACGCCCGGGGCAGATCCCGTCGATGTGCGAGGCCGTGGGCCTGTCCGTCGTGGACATCAGGCGCATCCGCATCGGCCGCGTGCCGCTCGCCAGGCTGCCCGAAGGGCAGTGGCGCTATTTGCAGCCGTGGGAGCGGTTTTGAAGAAAGTGTGAAGCCCGCCGATAAGCCGGATTCTGTGCATGCGGCAAGCCGCATGTGACCGCCATTACTCTGGGCCGGGGGTCGCCCCGCCGGCTCGATGCCACCTACCCGCCAGCTCCGCGGAGCCACGTCAACGCTGGCCTACTTGGTGTTGCTGCGCGTAGAGATTGCCCGTTTCACTTCGGGCGCGAAGCGCCCGAAGTGGCTGCGTCGTGCCGGGCTCATCGCCCGTCACCGTCTGGCTTGCGCCAGCCGCGCCGGTTTGCGCCGGCGAACCGCAGAACACCCCTGGTGGGCACTTCTACGCTCGAACTCGTCTCTGTTGCTCTGATCCTCACCTCACGGTGGACAGCCGTTAGCTGCTACGCTGCCCTGTGCAGTCCGGACGTTCCTCCAGTGCCTGGTTTCCCAGCTTGCACCAGCGGCGGTCTGGCGGGCTTCACGGGGGCGATTATCGCCGTGAAATGGCGCTCAGCGCGGCAGCATCTGGTAGATGCTCCAGCCGATCAGCGCCATCGCACCGACGATGCCCAGCATCATCAGCCACGGCCCCCAGCGGTAGTCGCGCGCCGAAAAGCCCACCAGCAGCAGCGCGCAGCTGACGGCCAGCAGCAGCATGGTCGATTGGAACAAGCTCATGCACATCTCCCTGCGGTCGTTACCATGCTTGCCATTGTTGTGCATGCCGGCACCCGGCCCGGGCGCATCGCATGCTTTTCTGTCCCCTGTTTGACCCACGCCATGTCCACCTATCCCACGCTTGCCGATACCGCCGCGCGGCTCGATAGCGGCGCCGCCACGTCGCTCGCCCTGACCGAGCAGGCACTCGAACGCTGCGCCCAAGGCGAAGGCCCGCGCACCTTCACCCGCACGCTGGCCGCCACCGCGCTGGCCGAGGCGCGCGCCAGCGACCTGCTGCGCGCCGCCGGCCTGGCGCGCTCGCCGCTGGAGGGACTGCCAATCTCGGTCAAGGATTTGTTCGACGTGGCCGGCCACGCCACGCTGGCGGGCTCGCGCCTGCTGCAGGGCAGCGCCCCCGCGCGCCAGGACGCACACATCGTGCAGCGTCTGCGCCGCGCAGGCGCGGTGATCGTCGGCACGACCAACATGACCGAGTTCGCGTTCTCGGGCATCGGCCTCAATCCGCACTACGGCACGCCGCGCAACCCCTGGGGGCGCGAGGCAGGCGGCGGCGGGCGCATTCCGGGCGGCTCGTCCTCGGGCGCGGCAGTCAGCGTGACCGACGCCATGGCGCTGGCGGCGATCGGCTCGGACACCGGCGGCTCGGTGCGCATCCCGGCGGCGCTGTGCGGGCTGACCGGCTTCAAGCCCACGCAGCGGCGCGTGCCCACGGCTGGCGCGCTGCCGCTGTCGACGACGCTCGACAGCGTCGGCCCGCTGGCCGCAAGCGTCGCCTGCTGCGCGCTGCTGGACGCGGTGCTGGCCGACGCGCCGCTGACGCCGCTGACCGCCGCGCCGCTGGCCGGCCTGCGCCTGCTGGCGCCGACCAACGTGGTGCTCGACGGCATGGACGATGCGGTGGCCGTGGCCTGGGAGCGCGCGCTGTCGCGGCTGTCACAGGCGGGCGTGCGCATCCACCAGGCGCGCGTCGCGCCACTGCAGGACCTGGCGCAGATCAACGCGCTGGGGAGTTTTTCCAACGCCGAGGCCTGGGCCTGGCACCGCCCCCACCTGCAGCAGCACGAGCGCGACTACGACCCGCGCGTGCTCTCGCGCATTCTGCGCGGGCGCAGCATGGGTGCGGCCGACTATGTCGACCTGCTGCGCCTGCGCCGCCAGTGGCAGCAGGCCATGGCCGGGCAGTTGCAGGGGCACGACCTGCTGGTAATGCCGACGGTGCCCGTGGTCGCACCGCGCATTGCCGACCTGGAGGCCAGCGACGAGGCCTTCTTTGCCGCCAACGCAGCGATTCTGCGCAACCCGTCGATGGTCAATTTTCTGGACGGCTGCGCCGTCTCGCTGCCCATCCACCAACCGGGCGACGCGCCGGTGGGCCTGAGTCTGGCGGGCCTGGGCGGCCAGGACGCGCTGCTGCTGTCTGCCGCGCTGGCGGTGCAGGCGGCGCTCGGCTGACGCGCGCCAACACCCGATGCCCGCGTCGGCCGGCGGGACGCCATATCGATATAGCGCAACTGTCCAAAGCCTTTGCCACAATGGCCGCGTTCATTTCCCTTGAAATTTTCCGGAGTCTTCGATGAAAGCCGACAACATCCTGCAGACCATTGGCAACACCCCGCACGTGCGCATCAACCGCCTGTTTGGCAGCGGCGCCAACGTCTGGCTCAAATGCGAGCGCAACAACCCGGGCGGCTCGCTCAAGGATCGCATTGCGCTGGGCATGGTCGAGGCGGCAGAGCGGGCGGGCCAGCTCAAGCCCGGCGGCATCATCATCGAGCCGACCAGCGGCAACACCGGCATCGGCCTGGCCATGGTCGCAGCGGTCAAGGGCTACCAGCTGATCGTCGTGATGCCCGAGAGCATGAGCGTGGAGCGCCGCCGCCTGATGCTGTCCTACGGCGCGCGCCTGGAGCTCACGCCCAAGGAGAAGGGCACGAGCGGCGCCGTCGCCCGCGCGCAGGAGCTGACCGAGCAGACGCCCGGCGCGATCATGCTCAACCAGTTCGAGAACCCCGCCAACATCGATGCGCACGCGCGCACCACGGCGCAGGAGGTGCTGGCCGACTTTCCCGAGGGGCTGGACGCCATCATCTCGGGCGTGGGCACGGGCGGGCACATCACGGCGCTGGCGCGCGTGCTCAAGCCCAAGTGGCCGCAGCTCAAGGTCTACGCGGTCGAGCCGAGCAAGTCGGCCGTGATCAGCGGCGGCCAGCCCGGCCCGCACGGCATTCAGGGCCTGGGAGCGGGCTTCATCCCGAAGAACCTGGACACCAGCGTGATCGACGGCGTCATCACCATCGACGACGAGGACGCGCGCGAATGGGCGCGCCAGTGCGCCAGCAAGGAAGGCATTCTGGTGGGCATCTCCACCGGCGCCGCGCTTGCCGCCATCGCCCACAAGCTGCCCAGTCTGCCCGCCGGCAGCCGCGTGCTGGGCGTGAACTACGACACGGGCGAGCGCTACCTGTCGGTCGAGGGCTTTCTGCCCGCCGCCTGATCGACGCAGCCCTCTCGCTGGCAAAAGCGGCCGCCTTGCGCGGCCGCTTTTTTTGGATGGGCTGCGCGCCGGCAGCACAATTGCCCCAGCATGACCACACATCACACCCCCGTCCGCATTCCCAGCGCGCAGCGCGACGCCCCGCTGAGCGCACAGCAAAAAAAATTCAACCGGCACATCGAGCGCATCGACCAGCAGCGTGCGCTGCTCGCCGACTGGGAGAAGGCCATCACCGCCTGGCGCGAGCGCCATGCGCGCGAGCTCCAGCCGCTCGCGCGCGAGCAAATCGCGCTGCTCGTCGAGCAGGTGCAGCACCTGGACGCCGAGAGCAGCAACAGAAAACTGACCAAGTCCGAGCGCCACACCGTCAGCGAGGCCATCACCGACCGGCTGGCGTTCGTCGTCGACGCCGTCGCCGACGAGGCGCTGCGCACCAGCTTGAAGGAGGTTTACAACCGCCACAGCGGCAGCGACTACGACGCCGAGGAAGCCGAGGGCAACGAGATGGCCAGAGAGATGGCCGAGGCCATGGCGCATGACCTGTTCGGCGTCGACCTCGACCTGCAGGACGCCGACATGGACGCACCCGAGGACTTGCTGCGCCGCCTGGCCGAGCAGATGCAGGCCCAGCAGGAAGAAAGAGCAGCCCAGCGCCAGGCCCACCACGCGGCCCGGGCGCGCAAGCCCAATGCGCGCGAGCGCAAGGCGCAAGAGGAGGCGGCGCAGGCAACGCAGTCGGTGCGCGAGATTTACCGCAAGCTTGCCAGCGCCCTGCACCCCGACCGCGAGGCCGACCCGGCCGAGCAGGCGCGCAAGACAGCGCTGATGCAGCGCGTCAACCAGGCCTACAACGACAACAAGCTGCTCGACCTGCTGCAGCTGCAGCTTGAAGTCGAGCAGATCGACCCGGCCCACATCGCCGGCCTGAGCGAAGACCGTCTCAAGCACTACAACCGCGTACTGGCCGAGCAGCTTGCCGAGCTGCAGCAGGAGGTGAGCGCCGTCCAAGGCCAGTTTTGCATGGAGTTCGACCTCGACCCCAACCAACGCTTCAAGCCCTCGACGGTGCTGCGCGAGTTAGGCAGGCAGGTGCAGCTGGCGCAATACCAAAACACGATGCTGCGCCAGGAGCTCGCCGGGCTGCGCTCCAGCGTGCACGGCCTCAAGTACTGGATCAAGACAGAACGGCGCCGGCAAAAAGAGCTGCAAGACGATCTGGAAGATCTGGACGATTGGTTCGATTGATCTCGCCCCGCAACACCGGAGTTTGGCAAGGTCCTTACCGGTAACGGCGCCGAACGGCCTCGGCTGCCGCCGGGCCGGGGCCGCGCAGCGGCATCAGCGTGTGCAGATCCAGCAGCGTGAAATGGCCCTGGCCGCCGCGCCAGCCGCCGGTGTCGATGAAGAACACATTGCCCAGCGTCTGCATGGTGGGCACGGTGGTGTGCCCATGGACGACGGCGCGCACGTTGCGCACCGGGGCGGCGTAGCGGCGCTGGTAACGCTGGCGCGACCACAGACAGCAGTCCTGGTCGCTGGGCGAGAGCGCGTGCTCGCGCAGATCTTGCCAATCGTCGCTGGGGCAGTCGGCATGAACCAGGCCGACCGGGCCGCCGGGCGTGGCCACCTCCATGGCCAGGGGCAAGGCCTGCAATTGCCGGGCGATGCGGGCCAGCAGCTGCGGCGCGGTGCTGGTGAGCCAGTCGCCGCCGTGCGCCAGCACGTCAACCTGCGGGTGCGGCCGGCCCAGGGCATGGCGCCAGGCCATGAGGTCGTGGTTGCCGCTGATGGCGTGAAACCACGGCTGCGCCAGCCAGTGCAGCACCTGGGCCGATTCCGGCCCGCGATTGACCAGGTCGCCGACGGAGAACAGCCGGTCTCGCGCCGGGTCGAAGCCGATGTGCTCCAGCGCCTGCCACAGCGCGGTGAAGCAGCCGTGGATGTCGCCCACGGCAAAGTCACGCCCGTGCGGATTGGCGGGAATGCGGGCGAGGAAAGAGGGAGAAGCGGGTGCGGGGCCATCCATGGGGCGATGGTAGCGGCCGGCCGGCAACGCAGCCGCAGCCATAGGACTCCTTGTCGTGCTACAGCAGCACCGGCGCGTCGGGCAGCCCCGGCGCGGGCGCCGCACCCGGCGGCGCGGCAAAGTGCGCCTGCAGCAGCGCAGACACCTCGGCCAGCGCCTGGGTCAGGCCATCTTCCAGCGACTCGCCACGCAGATGCTGCTCCAGCGTGAGCGCCAGCTGCTGCCAGGTGCCAGCGGGACAAGCGCGCGCCAGCGCGCGGTCGGCGACGATCTCGATGGCGTGGTCGGCCAGCAGCAGGTAGATGAGCACGCCGTTGTTGTGCTCGGTGTCCCACACGCGCAGCCGGCCGAACAGCGCCAGCGCCCGCGCGCGGGCATCCAGCCCGCGCCACAGGTAGGACAGCGGCAGCCCGGCCTCGACGCAGATGCGGATCTGCCCGCTGTGAAGCCGCTCGCTGGCTGCCACGCGCTCGGCCAGGCGCTCTTGCGCATCGGCCGGCAGCCGCCGCGCGGCGCTGCCGTCCAGCCAGCGGTGGCGCAGCAGCCGCAGCAGGCGGGCGGCGATGCCTGGGCGCGGCGCAAGGTGTTCGGTGCCGCTCATCTACCAGCGCCCCGAGGCGCCGCCGCCGCCAAAGTTGCCGCCACCGCCGCTGCCGAAACCGCCGCCTCCAAAGCCCCCTCCTCCGCCAAAACCGCCACCACCCCAGCCGCCGCGCCCTCCGCGTCCGCCACCGGTCACGATGGGGCCGCTGCGGCCGACGAACAGTGCGGCGAACAGAGCGCCGACCACCGCGATCACCAGCGCCGTGGCCACGCTGGCCGTCAGCAGCCAGGCAACGGCACCCAGCGCCCCGCCGGTGGCCACGCTGCCCAGGCGCGGGCCCAGCAACGCGCGCAGCACGGCGCCGCCGAACACCGCGCCGATGAACAGCAGGCCCAGCAGCGACTCGATGTCGGGCGCACCGCTGCCCTGGCCGCGCTGGCCGGCCACGGGCGCGGGCAGTTCCTCGCCAGCAATGCGCGCCTGGATCTGCTGCACCGCCGCCTGCAGGCCGCCGGCAAAGTCGCCCTCGCGAAAGCGCGGCGCCATCGCGCCGTCGATGATGCGCGCCGCTGCCAGGTCGGGAATCGCGCCTTCGAGCGCCTTGGCTACCTCGATGCGCATGCTGCGCTCGTCCTTGGCGACGATGACCAGCACGCCGTCGCCCACGTCGCGCCGCCCGATCTTCCAGGTGTTGGCCACGCGGTTGGCGTAGGCGGCAATGTCCTCGGGCGCGGTCACCGGCACCATCAGCACGACGACCTGCGAGCCCAGTTTTTCTTCCAGCGCGGCGAGCTGCCGCTCCAGCGCCTGCTGCTGGTCGTTGCTGAGCGTGCCGGTCTGGTCGATGACGTGGCCGGTGAGCACCGGCACCGGCCGCAGCGCCTGCGCGCTGGCGGGCAGCACCCAGGCCAGCAGCAGTGTGGCGGCCATCAGCACGGCGGCCAACAGCGCCCGTGCGCTGGCGGGCGTAGTGGCGATGCAGGCTGCGCGGGTGTTCATGGCTCGGCTCCAGCGCTGCGCAGTTGGCTCACTTGGAGAAGTCCACCTGCGGCGGCGTGCTGATCTGCGCCTCGTTGGCCACCGAGAAATTGGGCTTGGCCGCGTAGCCGAAAACCTTGGCCGTCAGGTTGGTGGGAAAGCTGCGCGCCAGCACGTTGTACTGCTGCACCGCCTCGATGTAGCGCCCCCGCGCCACGGTGATGCGGTTCTCGGTGCCCTCCAGCGTCACGCGCAGATCGCGAAACGCCTGGTTGGCCTGCAGCTGCGGGTAGCGCTCGGAGACCACCATCAGGCGCGACAGCGCGCCGGTCAGCCCGTCCTGCGCCTGCTGGAACTGCTCGAAGGCCTGGGGGTTGTTGAGCGTCTCGGGCGTCACCTGAATCGACGTGGCCTTGGCGCGCGCCTCGATAACCTTGGTCAGTGTTTCCTGCTCGAAGTTGGCCTCGCCCTTGACGCTGGCGACGATGTTGGGCACCAGGTCGGCGCGGCGCTGGTACTGGTTGAGCACCTCGCTCCAGGCCGACTGGGTCTGCTCGTCGAGCTTTTGAAAGTCGTTGTAGCCGCAGCCGGTCAGCAGCAGGGCCAAGGCGAAGATGGCAAGCAGGCGTTGGATCATGGTGATGCGACGTGTTGGTTACAGAGACTGCATATTCTGCAACGCCGCCACGCGCTCCTCGATCGGCGGGTGCGAGGAGAACAGCTTGCCGATGCCGCCGGCAATGCCCATGGCCTGCAGGCTTTGCGGCATGGCGCCCGGCTGCATGCCGCCCAGGCGGTGCAGTGCGTTGATCATCGGTTGGCGCGCGCCCATCAGCCGCGCGGCGCCGGCGTCGGCGCGGAACTCGCGCTGGCGCGAGAACCAGGCGACGATGATGGCGGCGACAAAGCCCAGCAGCACATCGAGCACCAGCGTGGTGACCATATAGCCGATGCCCGGCCCGGTGTCGCGGTCGTCGTTGCGGCGCAAGAAGCTGTCGATCGCGTAGCCGATGACGCGCGACAGGAACACGACGAAGGTGTTCATCACGCCCTGAATCAGCGTCATCGTCACCATGTCGCCGTTGGCGACGTGCGCGATCTCGTGGCCGATGACGGCCTCGACCTCCTCGCGCGTCATGCCCTGCAGCAGGCCGGTGGAGACCGCGACCAGCGCCGAATTCTTGAACGCGCCGGTGGCAAAGGCGTTGGGCGCGCCCTCGTAGATGCCGACCTCGGGCATGCCGATGCCCGCCTGCTGCGCAAAGCGCTGCACGGTCTGCACGATCCAGGCCTCGTCCTGGTTCTGCGGCTGGTTGATGACTTTGACGCCCATGCTCATCTTGGCCATGGTCTTGCTCATGAACAGCGAGATGAGCGCACCGCCAAAGCCGATCACCAGGGCAAAGCCGAGCAGATTGCCCAGGTCCAGCCCGTTGGCCGTCAGATAGCGGTTGACGCCCAGCAGGCTGGCGACGACGCCGAGCACGGCGACGACGGCGATGTTGGTGAGGACAAAAAGCGCAATGCGTTTCATGGAGAGTCTCGGTAAGGAGGCTGTGATTGGAAAGGCACAAATGGTGCCAGACCCGGTATTTTCAAACCTTTGTGCCGGTGTACTGGCGCGCGGGCCGGAACACCGCAGAGTCGGCATAGAACAAAAAGTTCTCGTTGTCGGGCCACCACCCGGGCACGCCCAGCACCGGCAGCGGCGCGAAAGGCTTGGTGCGCAGGTGGCCCGCATCCAGCGCGGCGGCCAGCCAGGCGTCCAGCGGCGCATCGGGTGGTACGGCCAGCGCCGGCGGCGGCCGGTAGACATGGGTCACCATGGGCTTGCGCGGCATGACGAGCTTTTCCATCAGCGCATGGCCGACCAGCACCAGCCGCGCCTGGCGCCACAGCGGGCGCAGGTCGATAAACAGCCGCTGCCACTGGCGCGCGGCAAGCGCCTGCCACAACGCATCGGGCGCCAGCAGCAGCGCACCGTTCTCGTCGAGCAGCGTCAGCGCGTCGCGCAGCGGCCCGCGCGTGGCGCCCACCCCCTGCGCAGCCACCGCGCTGCCGTGGATCTGGCTCATGCGCCGCTTGGCCTGCGGATGGTGCAGCCAGACCAGGCCGTTGAAGAAGTCGTGCAGGTTGTCGCGCGTGGGCACCTGGGCGCGCTCGAAAATGAACTGCTCATAGGCCATGCCCGGCGGCAGGCCGGCCTGCGGCACGAAGCGCACGCCGGGGTCGGGAGCCTGGCCCGTGTCGACCAGCGCGTTGAGTGCATCGGCCACGCTGGTGCCGGATTGCACCTGGTGCGCGACTTCCTTCCCCAGCCCGGCAATGGGTGCGAGCCAGGGCATTTGCCAGTCGATGGTGTGCATCATGCGCGCCCAGCTATTGCTCCGGCCTTGTGATGTTTGAACTCGTCATCCCGGCGAAGGCC
>PGEI01000092.1 GCA_002894305.1 Comamonadaceae bacterium CD01 | reverse complement strand
TCCGTCAATTGAAGTCCGACCCGTTTACACAAAAATTCGGACACGCCCAAGAAACCATGCGCAACCAGGCTGGGCAGGGCGTTGACATTGCCCTGTTTTGAGTAGCTTGCATGAGCTCGCTAACCTTTTAGAAGAGTCATACAGCTTGCACGAGCTCGCCGACCAGGAGAGCGGATGCTGAGGACGCTCTCCCACGGCTGTGCAGGCGAGGTGGGGGCGCTCCTAGAAGCTTTGATTCTGTTTCAATTCGCTTGACGAACTGCCTAACAACCGTTTGCAAATCCATCCTATTTTTGTATCGAATATCAACGCCGCCATGCACATCTTCCCGTGGGGCAAGCTCCAGCGTTTACCGGAGCAGACCGCAACTCATCGCCTGCTCGACCACATGACGGACGTCGCCGCCGTCCTGCACCGGTTGCTGGCCGTTCCCGCAATCGCCCGTGCGCTAGGGTGCATCGGCGGCCGCCCCTTGAGCGATATCGATCGCTCTCGCCTGACGGTGCTGGCCTATCTGCATGACATCGGCAAGGCGAACGCGGGATTTCAAGGCAAATACTGGAGCGATTTAGCACAGCGCCCGTGCGGCTGGCCCAGCCACTGTGGCCACGGCGCCGAAGGTTGGGATTTGATCAACGCATGCTTGTCTGGTGAGCATTGGGCGCAGCAGGTAGCCGCCGGACTGCCATTGGCCGCGATGTGCGACTGGGGCGATGCCTTCATACCGCTGTTGCACGCCAGCATCAGCCACCATGGTCGGCCGGTGCAGTGTGACGGCAGCGCAGTCCTCTGGCGGGCCGTCTCCGGCTACGACCCTGCGCAGGCGTTGACGGCCATGGGCCAGGCCATCCGAGCGCAGTATCCCGAGGCGTTTGTGACGGATGCACCTGATCTGCCCAATGCAGCGGCTTTCGGCCATCTGTTTGCAGGCTTGGTGCAACTGGCCGACTGGCTTGGCTCCGACACCCGCCCCGGTTTCTTCGCCTATTCCCAGCCTGGGGAAAACAGATCAAAAACCGCCCCAGTGCTTGCTGATAAAGCGTTAGCAGCTATTGGCTTGATAGTTGAAGATGCCCCCAGTCGCCACGCTGCCACCTCGGCAGACTTTGACCAGGTGTTTGGCCTGCCCTCGCCTCGCCCCATGCAGGCCACCATGGCCCAGGACGATTGGGGGCCCGTGGTGGTGCTGGAGGCCGAAACCGGCAGTGGCAAGACCGAGGCCGCGCTGTGGCGCTTTTTGCACCTGTGGCGCGCGGGTGCGGTCGATGCGCTGTACTTCGCCCTGCCCACGCGCGTGGCGGCCACCCAGCTGTATCAGCGGGTGTACGCCTTCGTGCAGCACGCCTGGAAGGAGCAGCCTCCCGTCGTCGTGCGCGCCCTGCCGGGCTATGCGGCCGCCGATGGTCAGGGCTATGAGCCGCTGCCCGGTTTTCAGGTGCTGTGGCACGACAAACCTCAGGACGATGAAGCTGAGCGCCGCTGGGCCGCCGAATCGCCCAAGCGCTACCTGGCCGCCCCCATCGCCGTGGGCACTATCGACCAGGCGCTGCTGGGGGCGCTGCAAATCAAGCACGCCCACCTGCGCCATGCGCTGCTGGCGCGCAGCCTGCTGGTGATCGACGAGGTGCATGCCTCCGACGCCTATATGACGCGCCTGACCGAGCAGCTGCTGCGCGCCCATGTGGCCTGCGGCGGCCAGGCACTGCTGCTGTCCGCCACGCTGGGCGCCGTGGCGCGCAGCCGCTATCTGGCCATCGGCCAGCGCGGCCCCAGCGCAACGCCGCCATTGGTCCAGGCGCAGGCGCTGGCCTATCCCGCCATCAGCCACCGCAGCGCCAGCGGCCCGCAGCTGCTGCCGGTGCAGGGCAACCCGCGCCAAAAAACCGTGCACTGGCAGACGATGGGCATCATTGCCAACCCCGAGAGCATTGCCCATCTGGCCGTGGACGCCGCAGCCCAGGGCGCGCGCGTGCTGGTAGTGCGCAACACCGTTCCGGCCGCCGTGGCTACCTTGCAGGCGGTCGAAGCGCTGGCCCAGGCGCGTGGCCTGGACTGCCTGTTCTGTGTGGACGGTGTCAGCACCCTGCACCATAGCCGCTTCAGCCGCCAGGACAGGCCGCTGCTCGACGCCCAGGTGCAGGCGCAAATGGGCAAGGAACGCCCAGAGCGTGCCAACGGCCTGGTGCTGGTGGGCACGCAAACGCTGGAGCAAAGCCTGGACATCGACGCCGACCTGCTGATCACTGACCTGTGCCCCATGGACGTGCTATTGCAGCGCCTGGGCCGCCTGCACCGCCATGCGCGCGACACGCGTCCAGCGGGCTGCGAGCAGGCGCGCGCCTGGGTGCTCACGCCCGCAGGGCATGACCTGCGCCCCCTGCTGCAGCGCCAAAGCCACGGCCTGGGGCCAATACGCATCAAGGGCCAGCCCATGGGCGGCGTCTATCCCGACCTGCGCATGCTCGAAGCCACGCGCCGCCTGGTGGATGCTGCCGCCACGCGCAGCATCCCGGCCGATAACCGCGCCTTGGTGGAGCAGGCCACACACAGCGAGGCGCTGGACGCCATTACACAGGACATGGGCGCCGACTGGGTGAAATTCGGTCAGGACTACGAAGGCACGCTGGCGGCCAGCAAGACCACCGCAAGCCTGCACACCCTGGACGTCGAGCGCGAATTTGGTGAACAGTACTTTCCGGACGATGTGGCCATCGGCACCCGCCTTGGCGCCGCCGATCGGCTGGTGGTGTTCACCTCTGCGCCCATCGGCCCCTTCGGCCTGCCCGTGCAGCAACTGGCGCTGCGCCACCACATGCTCCCGCACGACTTGCCGGACGATGCGCAGCCAGACCAAGTTGAAGCGCTAGCGCAGCAGGCCGGCTTCACGTTCGCCTTGGGTGGTCGGCGCTATCGCTACGACCGCTTTGGCCTGGCGGCCGTCGCCAAGGCCCAAGACTGATCGGGCTTTTCCGCCTGCTGGCGCACGGCGGGCCAAAGTGTCAGCAACTCTGGCAGCGCAGTTTGCACGGTGTCCCATACCAAATCCAGGTTGATGTCGAAATACCCATGGGCAATGCGGTTGCGCATGCCGCGCATGTGGCGCCACGGCACCTGTGGATGGGCTTGAACAAAGTTGGGGTAGTTGTCCATCACCTTGGTGGCAGCCTCGCCCAGGATGATGAGGCTCATGATGACGGCCTGCTGGGTGCGCTTGTCGGCGCGGAAGTCGTCCTGTGCCATTCCCTCGACAAAAGCGCAGGCGTCCAAGGCGGCCTGCTGCATGTGCCCCAGATAGTCCGGGAGCCGGTTTTCGTTCATACCGGCTGCGCCTGCGCCAGCACCTGGGCGCGAAACTTGGCCGGCAAATCTGCCGGGGTCAGTACATCGACGGGCACGCCGAGCAAGGTTTGCAACTCATCTTGCAGGCCACCCAGATCGAACAGCGTGGCGCCAGGCAAGGCATCCACCAGCAAATCAAGGTCGCTGCCATCGCGGTCATTGCCCTGCAGCACCGACCCAAAGACGCGCGGATTCGCAGCGCGGTAACGCCCTGCGGCCTCCCGCACCAGCGCGCGCTTGAGTGTGAGTGCGACAGAGGGGCGCATGGACATCCTTTCATCTACGACACGCGTGCCCGCATTGTCGCTGCCGGGTGACGATTGCCGGCAGGTCGGTACAAGATAGCAGAAGCCTGGATGAAACAAAAATCCATGCTAAGTTGCAAAAATTACATGAAGAGAGGAGATGTCCATGCCGTCTTCGGGTGTTGAGATGGGGCCGAGCTTGAGTCTCTTGGACGAGCCATTGATCTGCTGGCGCGACACGCAGGCAGCCGTGCAGCATGGCAGCCTGCCCGAGCTGCTGGCCGCGCTGGCTGCCAACGGTGTGCGCGACTTTCCCCGGCTGCGCCCGCACCAGCGCCACCCCTGGCACGCTTTTTTGGTGCAGCTGGCGGCCATCGCCCTGCACCATGCGGGTCAGGACGAGCCCTGGACTTCAGACGCCGACTGGCGCGCGGCGCTGCTGGCGCTCACGCCCGACGATGCCGACGGCGCCGCCTGGTGCCTGGTGGCGCCGCCCGATCGGCCGGCGTTGCTGCAGGCGCCAGTGCCGCGTGGGATTGACGGTTGGGATGCTGAAGTCCATTCGCCAGATCGTTTGGACATGATCGGCACATCCAAGAATCATGATCTCAAACGGACTCGGGCCATGCGAGCTGCACCAGATGACTGGCTTTTTGCGCTTGTCAGTTTGCAGACACAGGCGGGTAGCAATAGCGGCTCCTACAAAGGTATTTCGCGCATGAACAGTGGCGCTGGAAGTAGGCCGGGCATTGGGGTGATGCAGAAAAACGGGGCGCCGGGCCAACGCTGGAAAGCCGACCTCAATACGCTGCAGAAATCCCGTGAAGCCATTGCAGAAAATTATGACTTTCCGCTCGAAGACGGCTTGGCTCTACTTTGGCTGCCTGCCTGGGACGATCCGGTTTCCATTGGCTTTCGGACACTGGATCCTTTTTACATCGAGGTGTGCAGACGTGTGCGACTTGAGATGCGCGAAACAGGTATTTGCGCGCGCACTACAAAAACACCGGTATCTCGAATTGAAGAAGGCGAAGCCCGCAAAGGCCGGACTGGCGACCTATGGACGCCCATTGATAAAGAGGGCGAAAAAATCATGGCCGTACCCAAGCAGGGATTTCGGTATGAGCTGGTCACGAAGTTGCTTACTTTGGACGGTCAATACGAGCCGGCGCCTGCACAAACCCTTGGATGCCACGATGGGAGCACCGCGTTGGAGCTGATTTGCCAAGGTATTGCGCCCGATGGCATGAGCCGAACCTTGGGCTACCACGAGCGTCACGTACCCATCTCGCTCAAGCTGCGCCACTACCTCGCAGGCGATCAACGCCCCCTGCTGGCACGCATGGCCAGGCGGCGCATCGAAGCCATTGCTGCCATGCGCAAGCTGCTCTGGACGGCGCTGGCCGTGTTGTTTGCCAATGGCGAGAACGACAGTGGTAACGACGCCGTCAGCAACCGCGCCAGCCGCTTCGCCCAACCCTTTGAGCAACAGGAAGACAGCCGCTTTTTCGACGACCTGACGGCGCACATAGAGGCCGAGGGGGAGCAGCAAGAAGCCGTCTACCTGCACTGGCTGCTGGGCCTGGCCGACCGCGCGCAGGGGGTGCTTGAAGCGGCTTTTGACGCCGGACCGCGCAGCGCCATGCAGCGCTACAAGGCCCAGGCCGCCGCCTTGTCGCGCTTTGCCAGCGGCTTGCGCGGCGGCAAGAAGCCCCTCTTTCCCGAACTGGTGGCGCACTACGCCCAGCAGCGCAACGCCCGCTCCACCCCTACCGCAGGAGAAGCCCCTTGTTTGACAACCCCAGCCACACCGCAGCCCAAGACAATGGCCCAAACAGCGCCCAAGCCCCCGCAGCAGCAACTGACGCTGCTGTAACGTCCAACCCCTACGGCGCCCTGGCTGCCGCCATTGCGCGCGCCAGCACCGGCGAGTGCGCGGCGCTGGCGCGCTTGGATCCAGACCAGCCGTTGCGCCCGCAGGCCATCGCCGCGCTGTCGCGCGCGCTGGTGGACACACGCCTGGAGCCGGAGAACTGGCACCCCGCCACCTGGCAGCGCTGGGCCTTGGTGGCCCACGGCATCGCCCTGGCTGGGCACGATGGTGCTGCCCGACTGGGCGCGCAACTGGCGCGCGCCAAGGTGGCCGAATCGCGCGTCACCCGACTGCTCACGGCACGCGGCGACGCCTTCACCCAGCTGCTGCCGCGCCTGCTGCGCTTGCTGGCCAGCCAGGGCGTGCGCCCCAACTGGTACGAGCTGGGGCAGCTGATCCACAAGGAAAGCAAGCCCGACAGCGACGCCCAGCAAGAGGCCGACGCCATCCGACTGGGCATCGCCAAAGCCTATTTTTTGGCCATCTCTAAGAGCGAAAAAAGCCTGTAGCCCATGTGTATCAAGCGCAAGCAGCTATCAATCGAATAGTCATCCGACACCTTTTTCTCTTGCCATTCACCGGAGCCCCCATGACCTTGCCCCGCTTTCTGCAAATCCACACCCTGCACAACTACAGCGCCACCTTGCTCAACCGCGACGATGCCGGCCTGGCCAAGCGCCTGCCCTACGGCAACGCCATCCGCACGCGCATTTCCTCGCAATGCCAAAAGCGCCACTGGCGCGTGGCCGACGATGCCTTTGCGCTGAAGAACCTGAACGTGCCCATGGCCGTGCGCTCGCGCGAAACCCCGCGCTTGATCAAGGACAGGCTGATGAAGGTCGGAGTAGCCGAGTCGCTGGCGCAGCTGTGCGTCGAGGGCTTGCGTGCTGCCGGGCTGGTGGACAAGGCCAAGGATCTCAAGGGCGAAGAAGCGCTGGAAACCGGCCAGGCCGTGCTGCTGGGCTACGCCGAAATCGACTACCTGGTGCAGCGCTGCGCGGCGCTGGCGGGCGAGTACACCGAAGAAAAAGCCCTGAAAGCGGCGATTGCCGCCTTTTTGAAAGAGGAGAAGAAAAACCTTGAAGCCATGCGCCTGGGCAGCGGCCTGGAATCAGCCTTGTTTGGCCGCATGGTCACCTCTGACGTGCTGGCCAGCCGCGACGCAGCAGTGTATGTGGCGCACGCCTTCACTGTGCACGAAGCGCAGGTGGAAAACGACTATTTCACCGTCGTCGATGACCTGACGCGCGAAGCCGGCGAGGCCGGATCGGCCGGCATTTTCGACACCGAACTGGCCAGCGGTCTGTACTACGGCTACACCGTGGTCGATGTGCCACAGCTCATCGCCAACCTCGAAGGCGTGAAGATCAGCGACTGGGCCAGTGCCAGCGCCGAGCAGCGCGCGCTGGCCGCGCGCGTGGTGCAAAGCCTGCTGCACTTGGTGGCCACCGTCAGCCCCGGCGCCAAGCGCGGCTCGACGGCGCCGTTTGAATGGGCCAAATTCATGCTGGTGGAAGCGGGCGACTGGCAGCCGCGCAGCCTGGCCGGGGCGTTTCACAGCGCGCTCTCGACGCGCCAGCCGCAGCTGCGCCAGGCGGCGGTGCAGTCGCTGGGCGATGAGATTTCCCGTCTCGATGCTGCCTACGGCGCACCGCTGGTGCGGCGCTTTCTGGCCGTGGACGATGTGGCCGTTCCGGGCGCGCAGCGCCTGTCGCTCAAAGAACTGGCCGACTGGGCGCACAACGCTGTGATGCAAGCCCAGGTGGAGGTGTAGGCCATGCGGCGCTACCTCGTACTGCGGCTGGCCTCGCCGCTGATCGCCTTTGGCGGCGAGGCCATCGACAACCTGGGCGTGATCCGCGATTTCCCTGCCCTGTCCATGCTCACCGGCCTGCTGGCCAACGCCCTGGGCTGGGATCGCGGTGACGCCGAGCACCACAACCGCTTGCAGCAACGCCTGCGCATGGGCTGTGTGCTGGCCCCGGGGGCGCAGCGGGTGCAGGATTTTCAAACCGCGCAACTGGCCAAGGACGACAAGGCCTGGACGACCTGGGGCGTGCCCGAAGAGCGCGCCGGCGGCGCGGGCACCTACGCCGGCCCACACCTGCGCTGGCGTGACTACCACGCCGACTTGACCGCCTGGGTGGCCTTCACCCTGATGCCAACCGACGAAGCGCCCACGCTGGACACCATCGCCAGCGCCATTGATCAGCCCGCTCGCCCGCTGTTCATTGGCCGCAAACCCTGCCTGCCCACGGGCCGGCTGGTGGCGGGCTGGCAAGAGGCGGCGGACGTGCGCAGCGCCTTGCAGGCCATCGTCAGTGCGCAGCAGGGCCAGGGCTGGCGTGCCCAGTGGCCCGATGGCGAAGGGGCGCAGCCGGGCGATCACCTGTCGGACATCTGCGATGAACGCAACTGGCAAACCCAATTGCACGGCGGCTGGCGGCCCGTGCGCCAGGGCCTGCTGCACGCGGAGGGCCGCGCATGAGCCAGACTGCCACCCCCTTGTACCTGCTGCACTGCCAGCCTGACGCGCGCCTGCTGGCTACCTGGATGGCGCGCCACCGCACGCACGACGAAGGCGAAGCCCTGCACGGCCTGCTGCGTGCCGTTTTTGGCACCGCAACACCCCAGCCGTTTCGCTACCTGGACGAAGCGCGGGGTTTGCTAGCCTACACGCCGCTCGATGCCCAGGCGCTGGCTGCCCAGGTGGCCAAAGCCGTTGATGCCGACCCGCTGGCTGTGCGCACCTTGGGGCTGATCACAAGCGCCCAGCACGGCGGCTACCGCCTGCGCCCGTATCCCACGCAATGGGCGCAGGGCCAGGTGCTGGGCTTTGAAGTGCGCGTGCGCCCCACGGTGCGCGGCGCCAGGGGCGAGCAGGATGCCTTCTTGCACGCCGTGGCCCAGGCTGGTGGCAAGGATGGTGCCCCGGTGCAGCGCGAAGCCGTGTATGCGCAGTGGCTGCATGGGCAGCTTGGCCCCCGCGAAGGCCAGCCGCGCCAGCCCTGGCAGGGCGCGGTAGAGCTGCTGGACGTGCAACTGCAGGCCTTTGCCCGCAGCCCCATCACCCGCCGCAGCCAACCCGGTGCAGGCGGCGAGCGCAAGGGCCGCGTCATCGACGGCCCGGACGCCACCGTGACCGGCCGCCTGCGCGTGACCGACTCCGACGCCTTCGCCCAACTGCTGGCGCGCGGCGTGGGGCGCCACCGCAGCTATGGCTTTGGCATGTTGCTGCTGCAGCGGGCGGCTTGAGATGTAGTGCCATGCTCAAAGGCCGCCTGGGGCTGGAAAAAGCCCGTATCCCCCACGCCGACCGCCACGGCTTGCTGTGGCTGTCGCGCGGCGAACTCTGCGTGATCGACGGCTGCCTGCACTTCGTGCGCGGCAAGGATAGCCTGACGCCCGGCATCGACCAGATCCCGCACCAGGCCGTGTCGATGATCTTGCTGGGCCCCGGCAGCAGCGTGACGCAGGACGCGCTGCGCCTGCTGGCGCGCCACGGCACCTTGCTGGCCGCCGTGGGCGAAGACGGCGTGCGCAGCTACACCGCGCCGCCGCTGCTGCCCGACCGCTCCGACGTGGCGCGCCGCCAGGCCGAGCTGTGGGGTAGCCCCAAGCGGCGTATCAGCGTGGCACGCCACATGTACGCGCTGCGCCTGGGCGAGGTGCTGCCGCACCGCGACCTAGACACCCTGCGCGGCATCGAGGGTGCGCGCGTCAAGGCCATGTACGGCCTGATGGCGCAAAAGCACGGCATTACCTGGAGGGGCCGCCACTACGACCGCGCCAACCCCAACGCAGCCGACATCCCCAACCAGGCCATCAACCACGCCGCCACCGCCGTGCAAGCGGCCGCCGCCATTGCGGTGCAGGCCGTGGCGGCGCTGCCGCCGCTGGGCTTCATCCACGAGGATTCGGGTCAGTCATTTGTGCTGGACATTGCCGACCTGTACCGCGACAGCGTGACGCTGCACATCGCCTTCACTGCCGCGCGGCAAGCGGAGAAATCTAGCGACACCGTCGATAGGCTGGTGCGGCGCGAAGCAGCCACGGTGTTTCGCAAGCAGCAGGTCATTGCTTCGATGATCGACAGCATCCAGAAAGTCTTACGCATGGACGAGGTAGAGCATGGCGCTGGTGACGATCGTGATCCGTGACATGGCCAACCGCCACCATGGCTTTCTGTCGTCGGTGATGCTGGAGGTGGCCCCCAACGTGTTCATCTCGCCGCGCATGAACCCCGGCGTGCGCGAACGGGTCTGGGGCGTGCTCAGCGATTGGTATGCCCAAGAGCCACAAGGCAGCGCCGTCATGGTCTGGCGCGATACCAACGCCACCGGCGGTGTCGGCATCGCCAGCCTGGGTAGCCCGCCGCGTGAATTGGTAGAGCTGGACGGTATGTGGCTGGTGCGCAGGCGCTCATCGGACGCCGGAAAAGCCCTTTAAAATCCAGACGTCGATTTGTCGGTTTTCTCTTGTAGAGCAACGAGTTAACTGCAAGAGGTTGCCCCGCGCGAGCGGGGATAGGCCCACCTCGGCCAAAACCTTCGAGCTGGTGGGCGAGGTTGCCCCGCGCGAGCGGGGATAGGCCCACCACGGCGCAGAATCAGAGTTTACCGGAAACGGTTGCCCCGCGCGAGCGGGGATAGGCCCCTGGGAAGAGGCCGGCGACAAGGTCAGCCAGCGGTTGCCCCGCGCGAGCGGGGATAGGCCCGGCGGATGGGATACGCGCGGCGCAAAAAATACGGTTGCCCCGCGCGAGCGGGGATAGGCCCCGTCCTGCTCGGCTTTACCAACATCACAGGAAGGTTGCCCCGCGCGAGCGGGGATAGGCCCTGGGCAGGCACATCCATACGCCAGTTCGTTGAGGTTGCCCCGCGCGAGCGGGGATAGGCCCCATACGCACATTGCGCCTCCGTCTTGCAGGTTGGTTGCCCCGCGCGAGCGGGGATAGGCCCAGAAGAGGTCAGTGCGAGTGTGCCTTGCGCTAGGTTGCCCCGCGCGAGCGGGGATAGGCCCCATTTGTTTTATCCTTTTGCGCTTTTGCCCAGGGTTGCCCCGCGCGAGCGGGGATAGGCCCATAGGTCTTTCCGTTGTCGCGGCTTTCTGGGTGGTTGCCCCGCGCGAGCGGGGATAGGCCCCCTGCACGACGCCAGCGGGAAACCTGTGTTGAGGTTGCCCCGCGCGAGCGGGGATAGGCCCGATACGCCGCAGCCGAAGCCGCCTGTCCTGATGGTTGCCCCGCGCGAGCGGGGATAGGCCCCCGCAGACCTGGGCAGCGCCGCATACGCCAGCGGTTGCCCCGCGCGAGCGGGGATAGGCCCTATGCAGGGCAGGCTGGGGCATCGCTAGAGGCGGTTGCCCCGCGCGAGCGGGGATAGGCCGTAAATATGCTCGGCGCGGTAAATTCACGATTTGGTTGCCCCGCGCGAGCGGGGATAGGCCCACGCGCGGCGCCAATGGGCAGAGCGCGATGTAGGTTGCCCCGCGCGAGCGGGGATAGGCCCCGAGCAGGCGCGGCGCGTGGAGCTTGGGTTGTGGTTGCCCCGCGCGAGCGGGGATAGGCCCAGCGTGAAGCCGTTGGGCGCGCGGCTCTCGGCGGTTGCCCCGCGCGAGCGGGGATAGGCCCGAGCGCGAGACCAGCACCAGCGTGCTGAGCCTGGTTGCCCCGCGCGAGCGGGGATAGGCCCCCAGAGAAGCTGCGCGCGGCTGAAGCAAGGCGGGTTGCCCCGCGCGAGCGGGGATAGGCCCTGCCAAGGCAAGCATCATCATGATCGCAGGATGGTTGCCCCGCGCGAGCGGGGATAGGCCCCTTGGCACCCGCATTGAGCACGCCGGCGCACTGGTTGCCCCGCGCGAGCGGGGATAGGCCCGCCAGGCGGCCCCAGCACCAGCACCAGGCGGCCAGGTTGCCCCGCGCGAGCGGGGATAGCGTGCGCTACGTCTGGCCGATTGCGTTGGGGCCCGTCAAACGCGGGGTGCTCACGGCGTTCTGCGCAGAGCTGCTGGCCAACCAGTTGACGGCTGCCGCTGGCGAGGCCAACGTCTGGGCCCATCCCAGCGGCAGCGCCAAAGGCCTACCGTGGCCTTGCTGTACCGCACCGCGCCACAGGCTGCCCTGGCCGACCCGGTGCTGCACCGCCTGCTGGCGCTGGTGGATGGCCGAGCCTTGCAGCGTGGCCAGCCTGTCGCCTCGGGCACCATCTGCAGATCGATTGCCTGGTGTTTCACTGGTCTCAACCAGGCCCGATCCACGCACGACCTGGATGGCGCTTTCAACGCCCTGGGTTGGCTGAGCGGGGGCCACCCCTACCGCAAACCCTGCTGCAAACGGGAAAGCAAACATATCCTGACTGGGTGGCAGAGATCGAGCGGGGCACTGCTGCGAAATGCGCTTTTTAGGTTGGTGGCTGCCGCCCCCCTCAACGGCTGCCGCCGTTGAGCCTCCCCCCGCCCAGCGTACCTCTCCATCGACCAACAGCGCCCCGCCTGCGCATTCCCCCCACGCTTGCAAGGATCCACACGTTCCAGCGTTGCAGCTGCCCGCACTTCTTTATGGGGGCTGCGCCCCTCGCCAGAAACGTAGAGCGCTACAGCGCTGGGCGGCTGGCGAGCCTCCCCAAGCCTCGGCGGGCCGCAACGCTGCGGTTGCGGTTGCGGCTGTAAACGATGCCGGCGAGGGTGCTTTGCTGGCGTCCCTGTCGCGGGTTATCTGATAGGGTTTTGTCGCAGAGACAGTCTCACTGCTGTCTCAGCCTGGCGTCTCACTGTAATTTTGGAGATGTGTCTGTCGAGCCGCTGCTTGACGGCGATACCAGGTCGCCCGTGAGATACCAAATTCTTCCCAAGGGCGTGCCGTGTCTTTGGGATCCACACGGGCCGGCGCAGCCTCAGTTGTGCTTTGGGTGAGAGCGTCGTCGTCCAGAGTGCCAGCCTTGCGGCGGCGGTACCATGTCGCACGTGAGATGTCCATGGATTCCCAGGGGCAGCTGTCGGCAGCAGTCCGGGGCCGCCCACCTTTGGCACCACGCTCACGCTGTCTTTGCCTGAATTGTTGCTGGGCCTTCTCCCCGTACTGACTGGGCTTGGCCTCGTAGCGGTGGATGCTGTGAGCTATCGCGCGCACCTCCGGCTCTGGCAGGGGCTCTGGGAACTCCTGGTTGCGCAGCAGGGCATAACTCTCGGGGCTCATGCTTTTGTCTGGGCGCTTGCGCACCACATCAAACAGGGCGCGGTTGCGTCCGCCCACCTCAACCCGCGACAACTGCACCGTGGGCCTGACAACGGCCTTGGATGGCTGCGCGGCAGCACCGGCAGCTTTTTGCAATGGATTGGCCGCGGCCGCCAGCTCTTGCAGCGAGTACCGAGGCATACGCTCAGACCGCAGGATCTGCCAGCACGGATGCAGGGGGTTTTTTGTGAGTAGACCGACATAGTTGGGGTCGCCGCCGAGCACCTGGCGCAAGGCAAGTGCAACGCCTTGCAGAAAGCGCAGAGGCTTGTCGCGGGCTGTAGCCGAGCGGCATACAGGGGTGGTCAGTCGGTAGGCCACATGATGGCGTTGGGTCTCTGGAGTGACCGTAATGAAGGACGGTTCGGGGAGGCCAAGACGCTTCCAGCGTCCGACCTCGGCGTGGTCGCAGTCAATGATGATCCAGTACACGTGCGCCGGAGGGTTGAGCTCCACATACCGCTGATGCTGCGCGCGTTTCCAGGTGGTGCGCCTGCAGCCATAGGAGCAGTCATCGGTCGCTCGGGGGTGCAGGGGTACGCATCCTGCATCGCCAAAGAAGCCAGCCACCGCAGCGGGCATGGCAAGTGCAGGCTTACCCGGGCGCTTGCGTCTTCTGGCGATAGGGCAAACGCTATCTGCCAGAGCCTGCCAGTCGGAACGCAGCTGTGAGAGCTGCTCTGGCGACAGGCAAGCGTAGTAGCTATACGGGTTGGAGAAAGCATCCAGCGTATTCTTGATGTCTGACAGGACGCCTCGGCCTTGGCCGGCATGGATGGATTGTGTGTATTTCGCTAAACGCTCTTGCAGGCGCGAAAGAAGTTCGGTTTGTGTCAAAGCACACCTCGGAGGGTGTGCTGCCTCAGCTAATCCTGTTAGCTGGCCTTGGTCTGCAGTGCCCTATGGGCCTGGCGCAGTGAAATTGATTGCTGTCCTACGCTGGTGCAGCGTGTTGATGGGAAAGAAAGGGGGCCGTTCAATGCACGGTACGAGAGGGAGGCTCATGTGCCGCCGCCGGGGCAAAGGCGCTGGCGTGGTGGCGCCGGGCTATCTGCTCGGCTTTGGTGGGGCGTCCGCGGCGTTGACGCCGGGGCGGCGGCTCATAGGTGCGTTGCTTGGTGGCGATCCATTGGTGGACGTCCTCCATGAGGAATCTGGGAAGACGTCCAAGGTAGCGAACGAGGGGAAGATCCCCGCGCAGGTGGATGCGGTTGTAGATGGTCTGCGTAGAAAGGCCGAGTAGCTGGGCAAGCTCGACAGGTGTTACCAATAGAGGGGTCATGTCCGTGGTTGAAGGCACGCAGCCACAACGACTGCCCTCTGTATAGCGATCCCTGTCGTCTTTTGACGCGTCTTACCGAAAAATCTTTTTTTGCTGCAGTTTTGCTGCAGCGAGTGCAGCAAATGGGGGTAAGATCAGGTAGTCCGAGGTAAGGTAACCTTTTGAATTTATTGGATTTTTGCGATCTTCCAGAGGGGGTAATTTGGGCTCATAACCCAAAGGTCGGAGGTTCAAATCCTTCTCGCGCAACC
>PGEI01000091.1 GCA_002894305.1 Comamonadaceae bacterium CD01 | reverse complement strand
TGGCTGACACCTACCAGACAGACGGGGAGGTTTTGCAGGATTTCCTTAAACACATCAACACACGTTAAAAATGACGTGATTTGACGTCTTTTACAGACGATTGACGGAGCAGGTTTATTTTCATCGCAAGGGATTCACAGCGGCAACCACGCTTTTCACAATCACGGCCATCGCACGCCGGCCGTGTTTTTGGAGAAGAGCCCGATGATGAACACCACGACCCCCAACTTGCCACAGGCTGTACCGTCTGCGGCGTCAGACGAAGACGACAGCAAGACCTGGAGCGTCCAGGCGGTTCAGGGCCTGCTGGACATGCCGCTGCTGGATCTGTTGCACAAGGCCCAGTCCATACACCGCCTGCACTGGCCACAGGGCGACATCGAGCTGGCGACGCTGCTGTCGGTCAAGACAGGAGGGTGTGCAGAAAACTGCGGCTACTGCCCGCAGTCCTTGGCCTTCGACACCGGGGTGAAGGCCGGCAAGCTGATGGACAAGGCACAGGTGCTCGACGCCGCGCGCAGCGCCCGCGACGCCGGCGCCACGCGCTTTTGCATGGGCGCGGCTTGGCGTGCGCCCAATGCGCGTGACCTGGAGAAGATGACCGACATCATTGCCGCGGTCAAAGACCTGGGGCTGCAGACCTGCGCCACGCTGGGCATGCTGCAGGCCGGCCAGGCACGCCAGCTCAAGGACGCGGGCCTGGACTACTACAACCACAACCTGGACACTGCGCCCGATTACTACGATCAGGTCGTGACCACGCGCAGCTACCAGGACCGGCTGGATACGCTCTCCCACGTGCGCGCCGCAGGTATCAAGGTGTGCTGTGGCGGCATCATCGGCATGGGCGAGGCACCGATGCACCGCGCCGCGCTGATCGCGCAGTTGGCCAATCTGTCGCCATATCCCGAGTCGGTGCCGATCAACCACCTGGTGCGTGTCCCGGGCACGCCGCTCGCCGCAAGCGCCGACATCGATCCGCTGGACTTCGTGCGCGTGATCGCCGCAGCGCGCATCACCATGCCCGGGGCGCGGGTGCGCCTGTCGGCCGGGCGCGAGCAGCTGGGCGAGGCGGTGCAGGCGCTGTGCTTTCTGGCTGGAGCGAACTCGATCTTCTATGGCGACAAACTGCTGGTCACCGGCAATCCCGACGCAGACCGCGACATGCAGCTGCTGCGCAGGCTGGGGCTCAAGCCTTTGCACACTCAGATGCGCGCGCATGAAAAAGCCGCAGACGCCTAGCGCCTGCGGCTGACGCGCCGGCAGCGGGCCGACGAATCACTCAGGGCTTACTTAGCCTTGTCAGGAAACTGCTTGGCAATGCCGTCGGCCAGCACGTCGGCCACTGCGTCCATGTGATCCTGCATGGCCAGCCATTCCTTGTCCTGGTCGGCCTTGGGCGCGTTGGACATCATCAGGTCGATCTGCGACTTGTGGTGGCCGCCGTGGGCAATCAGGCCGGCCTGCAGATCAGCCTCTTTCCAGTTCGGATTGGCGCTGGCCAGGAACTTGGCGATTTCGCCGGCGTTCAGCCCCATGTCGGTCATGGCTTGGTCGACGCCGGCCTGGTTGCCTGCCTGCGCGTTGTCGGTCAGCGCCTTGACGGCGCCCCAGTGACCGGCAAGCAGCGTAAGCAGACCGTCTGCCGCCGGTTGTCCATAAAAGCCGGCGACTGCGGCGGTGATTTGCTTGGCGTTGTCGACCACGGTGTCGGCTGCGGCAGCCGCGGCAGCTTTGTCGCCTGCGTGCACGGCCAGCGCATAGTTGCGTGTCGTGACGACGTGGCCGTGCCACAGCGCGCGCATGGCCTTGTGCAATTCAGGCGCTGTGGGCTGCTCGGCCTTGACAACGGCGTGGGCGCTGGACATCAGCTGCGCTTGCGCGGTCGGGACGCTGGCGGCCAGGCCCAGCCCCAGCAGGGCGGCGCAAACGGCGGAAAGCATGGTTTTTTTCATGGTGACTTCTCCAGAATGTTGGGCTGCGCGATGCCAGTCGCGCCTCGCAGCCTGGGTAACACAAAACGAACAGAGCCCTGTTCGCTCATTGGATGCAGACACCTTGAGCCGCATTGCCGTGCCGGTCGCGCCACAACATGGCGGTGAACGCCGATGGCCCAAAGACTCTCAACGTGTGCTGCAAACCAGTGACTGGTTGCGGCCAATGTACGCATTAAGAGTCACACTGCCGGCCTGTCGGGCATTCACGCCATGTGCCGCAAATGTCAGTCCTGCTTTTTCAATGGGCAGGTATTGATGCCGAGCAGCCCATAGGCGGGGCAGAAGCGAAACAGGCCGGTGAGCAGCGGAACGACGCCGATATAGCCCCACCAGCCGACGGTGCCGGTAGCGGCCAGCGCAATCAAGACGATGCCGGCGAGGATGCGCAGCACGCGGTCTATGGTTCCAACATTGGTTTTCATGGTGTTTCCTTTCAGGTGAACAAGCAGAGAAGGGGGGTGGTGGTTCAGCAGCCGGGTGCGATGCCGAGCTTGCGCAAAATGCCCTCCAGCATGCACCACTTCGTGAACCCGCTTTGCAGCAGGTTGGCGCCGACGAAGGCGGTGAACGCCAGCCACCAAGGGCTGACGAATACCGGGCTGCCGGGAATGCCCAGCGCCAGGGACAGCAGGATGAAAGTGCCGGCGATGATGCGCACGGCGCGCCAAGAGGTCATAGGTCTACTCCTTTTGAAAAACAAGAATCAGCCACGGGCCGCGCAAGCCCCCTGCTGGCAGCGCGGACACCACAGCGCCAGCGCCGGCCAGGCCAGCAGCGCCGCCGCCGCGCCAAAGCCCAGCGCCATGGCCAGCAGATTGGCCCAGTCCACCCAGTAGCCCATGTTGGACAGCGCCGACTGCGTCAGCGCCGGCAGGGTGAAGAACAGCGCCAGCGCCACCAACGCGCCCGGCACCAGCGCGCCGCGCAGCGCCCGCACCGACAGCCGCCGGCGCGCGGCCAGCAGCAGCGCCAGCCACGCCAGGACCAGGGCCAGCAGGGCAGGCCAGATGGTGAGTGCGATTTCATAGAAGATGTTCAGGCCCAGCCAGATTTCGTACATGTCGCTCTCCTTAGGTTTTCACACCCGGCCCTTGAGCACCGCCATGTAGGCGGGCTTGAGCATGCGGGTCTTCATCAGCCAGGCGGCGTAGCTGTCTTGCAGCGGCTCGATCATCGGCAGCGAGGGCGTCAGCCGGCCCTCGTAGTCGAACTCGATCAGCCAGGCCGAGCCTTCGCGCACGATCATCGGGCAGGAGGTGTAGCCGTCGAACTTCTGCCCCGGCGTGCGCCCGGCGATCACGTCGGCCAGGTGCTGCGCGACGAGTGGCGCGCTTTTCTTCACCGTCGCCGCCGTCTTGCCGCGCGGCGTGCCGTTGACGTCGCCCAGGCCGAAGACGTTCTTGTAGCGCCGGTGCTGCAGCGTGTCCTTGTCCACCTCGAGCCAGCCGCCGGCGGCCATCGGGCCGTCCTGCCAGGCGAGGTCGGAATTCTTCACCGCGTCGGGCGCGCGCATCGGCGGCACGACGTGGATGAAGTCGTAGCCGACCTCGGTGCGCTGGCCCTGCGCGTCGGCAAAGCTCGCGCGGCGCGCGCCAATGTCGATGGCCTTGAGGGTGTGCGAGAAATGCACGTCCACGCCCAGTTCCTTCCAGCGGCCCAGCACGGCGGCGTTGATGACGGGAACGCCAAAGACGTTGCCCAGCGCCGAATGAAACTCGATGGTCGAGCGCGCCAGCGTGCCCGCCTGCGCCAGCCGGTCGCGCAGCATGAAGGTCATCTTCAGCGGCGCGCCGGCGCATTTGAGCGGCGTCGCCGGCAGCGTCATCACGGCGCGGCCGCCTTGCTGGCGAAACGCGTCCATCGCCACCCAGGTGGCGACGGCGGCATCCGAGCTGGGGTAGACGCTGGCCAGGCCGTTGCTGCCAATGGCGCTCACATCCATGCCCTCGATCTGCGCCCAGTCCTGCTGCACACCGGTGGCGACGACGAGGTAGTCATAGCCAATCTTCTGCCCGCTGCTCGTCGTCAGCTGATTGGCCGCCGGGTCGAACTCGGCGACCATGTCCTTGATCCACTGCACGCCCGCGGGCTGCAGGTCGGCGTTGCTGTCGATGACTTTGCCCACCGGCCAGACGCCGGTGGCCACCAGCGTGAAGCCGGGCTGGTAGTTGTGCACCTCCTTGGCATCGATGATCGTGATCCTGGCGCCGTCGAGCAGGCCTTGCAGGCGGTGCGCCAGCGCAATGCCCGCCAGGCCGCTGCCGGCAATCACGATGTGCGCCTGCGTGCGCTGGCGTGCGGCCTGCGCCGCGGTGGGCGCCAGGCTGGTGGCCGCGCCGGCCGCGGCCATGCCGGTCAGCCAGGCGCGGCGGGTCTGCGCCCGCTGTGGTGCCGCCGGCTGTGGGTGGTCGTTCTTCATACCTGTCTCCTTTTGTCGTGGGGTAGAAAAAAACTGTTCAGCGGTACTGGCCCAGATAGCGCGCCTCAAAGCGCCGCTTGGCCCAGTGCATCAGGCGCAGCGGCGGCAGCACCAGGGTGCGCCGCGGGTTGCGCAGCACCAGCGTGCCGTGGCTGCCCGAGTCGATGATGCAGGCGAGCTCGGGCACAAAGCCCGCGCTCTGCGGCCTGCCCGCCAGGCCGTCCAGCAGGTTGGCCGCCGCCGCCCTGGCGTGCAGCTCGGCCATGTGCGCCTGCTTCGGAGCCCAGTCGGGGCCGGGAAAGTTGCCCGAGTCGCCCACCACGTAGCAGTGCGGCCAGGCGCCGCCGGCCACGCGGCACTGGGCGTCGGCCTGGATCAGACCGCCGGGCGAGCGGGGCAGGGTGGTGGCGTCGAACCAGGCGTTGCCCGTCATGCCGGGCATGAACAGGATCAGGTCGGCCGGTATCTCGCCGCCCTCGGTGACCACCTTGTCGGCCTCGAACCGCAGCATCTTGTGGCCCAGGTGGGTGGCGATGCCGCGGCGCGCCATCTCGGCCAGCAGGCTCTGCACGGCCTTGGCGCCCAGGCGCGCGCCGGGCTCGGTGCTGGGGTTGAAGAACACCAGTTGGAACTGCTCGCGCCGGCCTTCGCGGCGCAGCTGGGTGTCTATGCCGAACAAAAACTCGAACATCGGCCCGCCACGCACGGCCTGCGGCTCTTGCGGATTGGCGGCAAAGCCAATGGCGATGGTGCCGCCGGCCATGGCGCGCAGGCGGTCGCGGATGGCCTCGGCTGCGGCAATGCCCTCGCAGGGCGTGATGGCGTGCTCAATGCCCGGCAGCTTCTTGATGAAGCGCCCGCCGGTGGCGATCACCAGCGCGTCGTTGTCGACGATGCCGGCGCTGGTGTGCACGCGGCGGCCGCCGTCCTCCACACGGGTCACCTCGGCCGCCACATGGCGCACGCGCATGCGCTCGAAGAACGGCCCCAGCGGCACGATCAGGTCTTCGCGCCGGCGCAGGCCGCTCGGTATCCAGATGATGCTGGGCAGGTAGTGCAGCTCGGCGCGGGGGGAGACGATGGTGATGAGCGCTCCGGCGTCGCGCCGGCGCAGCTCGCGCACCGTGGCCAGCGCGCCAAAGCCCGCGCCGAGGATGGTGATGCGGGCGGCCTGGCTCATGCGGCGCTCTCCTCGGCCTGGGCCAGATAGCGTACGACCTGAGCCGGCCCTTGGTGGCCGGGGCCTTCGTCGAGCAACACCTCGCCCGCCCAGGCCAGATGCTCGTGCAGGCCGGCAAAGTCCGCGCGCAGGTCGTCCAGGGTGTAGAGCATGTCGGCGTCCTTGGGGCCGCCGCTGGCGTAGCGCAGCTGCTCGGGCGTGAAGGCCTCCAGGATCAGCCAGCCGCCGGGGCGCAGCGCCCGCGCCAGGCGCTGGTGCACGGTGCGGCGCAAAGCAGATGACAGGTGGACAAAGGTCAGCACCACGCCGTCAAAGGCGCCTGGAGCGGGCTGCCATGCGGCCAGGTCGGCCAGCTCGGTCTGCAGCGCCACGCCTTGCTCTGCCGCCAACTGGCGCGCCTTGCGCAGGCCGACGGCAGAGGCATCGACGGACAGCACCGCATGGCCTTGCGCCGCCAGCCAGACGCCGTTGCGTCCCTCGCCATCGCCGGGCACCAACACGTGGGCAGCCGGCGGCAGGCGATGGGCTTGCCCGCGCACAAAGGCATTGGGCGCAGTGCCGTACTTGAAGTGCGGCGTGTCGAAAGCTTGATCCCAGAATGTCATCGTCAAATCACCGTGTAATTCAATATGGGCAATCGTTTGCAGCTATTGTTTTATTGGTTTCAAGGGGCCAGCGCCTGGCTGGCCTGGGCCAGCGCGGCAGCGTCAAGCCGGCCGGCCAGCTGCGCCAGTTGCAAGCGGTGCAGCAGCAGCTGGCTGCGCGCCTGGGCCAGGGCCAGCTCGGTGGCGGCGCGGTCGTTGTCCGCGTGCAGCAGGTCGAGCAGCGTGCGCTGGCCAACCTCGTAGCCGGTGCGCGTGGCGTCCTGGCGGGCATCGCCGGCAATCAAGGCTTGCTGCAGCGCGCGCACTTGCTCGGTGCCCGCCTGCAGGCCCAGCCAGGCGGCGTGCACCTGGCGCGCCACGGTCTCGCGCGTGGCGTCGAGCTGCGCCTGGGCTTCGTTGTAGCGGGCCAGGCTTTCCTCCTCCTTGGCCGAGCGCCAGCCGCCGGTGTACAGCGGCACGGTGAGCTGCACGCCCAGCAGCGCGTTGGTCTGGCGGTTGCGCGCGCCGCTGCCGTAGTCGCCATGGCCTGACAGGCGCTGCTGCTCGGCCTGGGCTACCAGGTCGAGCCGGGGCGCGGCGCTGGCGCGGTGCTTGTCGGCCTCGGCGCGCGCCAGGTCGGCGGCCAGCTGCTGCAGGCGGATGCCGGGGTTGGCGGCGGCGGCCTGCTCTTGCCACAGCGCCAGGGCTTGCGTGGGGGGCAAGGCGGAGGAGGGCAGGCGCGCCTGCAGGCCGGCCTCGGGCAGGCCGGTGGCATCGGCCAGCGCGCGGCGCTGGATGTCCAGCTCGGCCTGCGCGGCCAGGCGTTTGGCCTGCAGCTGGGCACGCTGCGCGTGGGCCTCGTGCACGGCGGTGATCGGCGCGGCGCCGATGTCGAAGCGGTCTTGCGCCTCGGTGGCGGCCTTGTTCACGGCGTCGAGCTGGCCGTCCAGCACGGCGAGCTGCTGCTGCGCCACGGCCAGTGTCAGATAGCGTTCGCTGGTGCGCAGCATGGCGGCCTGCTGGGCGGCCTGCCATTGCAGATCGCCCATGTCGGCCTGCAGGCTCAGTTGCTGCTGCTGGGCGCGGCGCTCGGGGTGGTAGAGCGGCTGGCTGGCCTGCAGCGCGACGCGCGTGGCCGTGCCGCTGGTGACCGAGGTGCCGAAATCGACGCCGCTGCTCGTGCCCATGCCGGGCGCGGAAAACTGGGCGCCGCGCATATCGCTCTCGCCATGGCCCCAGCCGGCGCTGGCCACCACGCCGAGCTGGGGGCGCCACAGCGCGTCGGCCTGGCGGCGCTGTGGGTCGGCCGCGGCGTGCGCGGCGCGCGCCACAGCCAGCTCGCGCTCGTGCTGCTCGGCGGCCTGCCAGGCCTGCAGCAAATCGGTGGCGCGCGCCCAGCCGGGCAGGGCGGTCATCGCAGCCGCCAGCACGGCCAGCAGCGCGGGGCGCATCACGGGGCGCAGAAGCGATCGCATGGCGCAGGCCTTGCCGCTCAGGCCGCCGGGCCGGCGCCGGCCTTGGCCGCGGCGAACTCGTCGTAGGCGGCGCTGGCGCGCGCGGCATACATCAGCGACGGCCCGCCGCCCATGTAGACGGCCATGGCCAGCATCTCGACCAGCTCCTCGCGCGTGCAGCCCAGCTTCACCAGCGCCTTGGCGTGGTAGCCCAGGCAGGGGTCGCAGCGCACCGAGACCGACAGCGCCATCGCGATCAGCTCCTTGGTCTTGGCGTCGAGCACGCCGGGCTTGCCCGCGGCCTGCGCCATGGCGGTGAAGCCCTTGAGCGTGTCGGGCATCTCGGCACGCAGCTTGGCGGTCTCGGCGCTGGTGGCCTGGATGATGTCTTGGTAGCTGGGGAACATGGAAAACCTCCTGTAGTGAAACGAGTTACTGCGGTAAGGCACGGCCGCGGTAGGCCATGTAGTAGAGGATGGGAATCACCACCAGCGTGAGCACGGTGGACACGGCGATGCCGAAGATCAGCGAGATCGCCAGGCCGTTGAAGATCGGGTCGTCCAGGATGAAGAAGGCCCCCAGCATGGCCGCCAGTCCGGTAAGCATGATGGGCTGGGCGCGCGTGATGGCTGACTGCACGATGGCCTGCTTGAACTCCATGCCGGCGCGCACCTGCAGGCGTATGAAGTCCACCAGCAGGATGGAGTTGCGCACGATGATGCCGGCCAGCGCAATCATGCCGATCATGCTGGTGGCCGTGTACTGCGCGCCCAGCAGCGCGTGGCCGGGCATGACGCCGATGATGGTGAGCGGTATCGGCGCCATGATGATCAGCGGCGTGAGGTAGGAGCCGAAGTGCGCCACCACCAGCAGGTAGATCAGGATCAGGCCCACGCCATAGGCCGCGCCCATGTCGCGGAAGGTCTCGTAGGTGATCTGCCACTCGCCGTCCCACTTCAGGCTGTAGCCGCGGTAGGGGTCGGCCGGCTGGCGGATGAAATATTCCTCGATCTGGCCACCGTCGGGCGCGGTAATCTGGGCGATGGCCGAGCGCGCGTCGAACATGCCGTACAGCGGGCTATCGACCTTGCCGGCCATGTCGGCCACCACTAGGTTCACCGGCAGCAAGTCCTTGTGGTAGATGGGCTGCTCGCGCAGTGTGTCGGTGATCGTCACCAGCTCGTGAATGGGCACCGTGGCGCCTGCGCTGGTGCGCACCGGCAGCTGCAGCAGCGCGTCCAGGTCGCCATGCTGGTTGGCGGGCAGCTGCAGCAGCACGGGCGTGGGGTATTTGCTGGCGTCGCGCAGCCAGGTGGCGTTCTCGCCGGCCAGGCCCGCGTGCAGGGCGGTCACGATGGCCGTCTGCGGCACGCCCATCAGCGCGGCCTTGCGCCTGTCCACCAGCACCAGCTTGCGCGGCGCGTCGGCGATCGAGGAATCGTCCAGATCCACGATGCCCTGCGTTTTTTGTAGCGCGGCGCGCACGTCCTGGGCCACCTTGCGCCGGCCAGCGGCATCAGGCCCGTAGATCTCGGCGACGATGGGGGAGAGCACGGGCGGGCCCGGCGGCACCTCCACCACCTTCACGTTGGCGCCCATGCGCTGGCCGATCTGCTGCAGGGCAGGGCGCACGCGCATGGCGATGGCGTGGCTTTGCTCCTTGCGCAGGTGCTTATCCAGCAGGTTGATCTGTATGTCGCCCACGTTGCCGCCGGCGCGCAGGTCGTACTGGCGCACCAGGCCGTTGAAGTTGATGGGCCCGGCGGTGCCGGCGTAGGCCTGGTAGTCGGTCACCTCGGGCACGGTGGCCAAATAGGCGCCCAGCGCGTGCAGCACGGCGGCCGTGGCTTCAGGCGGCGTGCCGGCGGGCATGTCGACGATGACCTGGAACTCGGATTTGTTGTCGAACGGCAGCATCTTCAGCTGCACCCAGCCGATCACCGGCAGCAGCACCGACAGCGCGATCAGGCCGGCCACGGCCAGGCCCAGCAGCGTGCGGTTGCGCCGTCCGCGTGTGTCGCCCAGCAGCGGGGTGAAGATGCGCGTGAACAGCGGCGCCAGCCTGGCCGCCAGGCCGGTGTGCTCCTGTGCCGCGCCGCCATGGCTTTTCATCCACAGCCGCGCCAGCCAGGGCGTGACGGTGAAGGCCACGGCCAGCGAGATCAGCATGCCCATGCTGGCATTGATGGGGATGGGCGCCATGTACGGCCCCATCAGCCCGGTGACGAAGGCCATGGGCAGCAAGGCGGCGATCACCGTGAAGGTGGCCAGTATGGTCGGCCCGCCGACCTCATCGACCGCGCCGGGGATCAGCTCGGTCAGCGTCTTCTCGGGGTGCAGCGCCTGGTGGCGGTGGATGTTCTCGACCACCACGATGGCGTCATCCACCAGGATGCCGATGGAGAAGATCAGCGCGAACAGCGATACGCGGTTTAGCGTGAAGCCCCAGGCCCAGGAGGCAAACAGCGTGGCCGCCAGCGTCAGGCCCACGGCCACGCCGACGATCAGTGCCTCGCGCCGGCCCAGCGCCAGGAACACCAGGGCCACGACGGAGGCCGTGGCAAACAGCAGCTTCTGGATCAGCTTTTGCGCCTTGTCGTTGGCCGTGGCGCCATAGTCGCGCGTCTCGGCCACCTGCACGCTGGCGGGAATCACGGTGCCGCGCAGGTCTTGCGCGCGCTGCATCACGGCGCGCGCCACGGCTATGGCGTTGGCGCCGGCCTTCTTGGTCACGGCCAGGGTCACGGCGGGGTACTCGCTGGCCTGGCCGCCCTTCACATTGGCGTGCCAGACATAGCGCTGGGCAGGCAGGGGGCCATCCTCCACCTGGGCCACGTCCTGCAAAAACACCGGCTTGCCGCCGCGGCTGCTGACAACCAGCTCGCCCACCTCTTGCGCATGGGCCAGGAAAGGCCCAGCCTCGATGGCAATCGCCTGGTTGCCCTGCAGCAGCTCGCCCACGGGCAGGCCCTGGTTGGCCGACTGCAGCGTCATGCGGATGTCGTCCACCGTCACGCCGCGGCCGGCCATGCGCGCCGGGTCGAGCTGCACGCGCACGGCGCGGCCCGGCCCGCCTATGGTGCTCACGGTGCGTGCGCCATCCACACGCATCAGCTCGGCCTCCATGCTGTGCGCCACGCGCTCCAGGTCGTAGGCGCCGGTGTCCGGGTTGTCGCTGTACAGCGTCAGCGTGACCACGGGCACGTCGTCGATGCCCTTGGGGCGGATGATGGGCTCCATCGCGCCCAGGCCGCGCGGCAGCCAGTCGGCGTGGCTGCGCAGCGTGTCGTGCAGGCGCACCAGCGCGTCGTTGCGCTGCACCCCCACCTTGAACTGCACCGTGAGCACCGCCATGCCGGGATGCGAGACGCTGGTCACATGCTCCACGCCGAGCATTTGCGAGAGCACCTGCTCGGCCGGCGTGGCGATCATCTGCTCCACGTCGGCCACCGGGGCGCCAGGGAAGGGCACGATGACGTTGGCCATGGTCACGTCGATCTGCGGCTCCTCCTCGCGCGGCGTGACCAGCACGGCGAACAGGCCCAAAAGCAGGGCGAGCAGTGCCAGCAGCGGCGTGATCTGCGCCGACTGGAAGGCCTGGGCGATGCGGCCCGAGATGCCCAGGGAAGGTGCTTGCGGTTCGCTCATCTCAACGCACCTTTGCCGCCATCTGGGGTTCGAGCGCCACCTTGTCGCCCGCGTTCAGGCCGCTCAGCACCTCCACCATCGCGCCCTGGGGCAGGCCCAGGCGCACCTGGCGCAGCTGCGGTTTGCCGTTTTCACCTTCTACGTAGACGCCCGTCATTTCTGCACGACGCACGATGGCCTGGGCCGGCACCAGCACACGCTGGCGGCTGTCCGGCGCATCGCCCTGCCACCACAGGCGGGCGAACATGCCGGGTGTGGCGCCCTGCAGGTCGGTCGGCAGCTGCACGCGCACCGGTACGGTGTGGCTCAAGGGGTCGGCCGTGGGCAGCACCTGCACCTGGGAAGCTGCAATCGACAGGCGTTGCACGCTCAGCCCTGGGATCTCCACTTGCACGCCTGCCCGCAGTTGCCGTGCCTGGGCCTGCGTGAGCTGCGCCGTCACGCGCAGGGCCATGGGGTCGTACAAGGACACCAGCGGCCGGCCCGGCATGGCCATGTCGCCCAGACTCACGGGCACGCTGGAGACGATGGCCGAATAGGGTGCACGCACGCTGTGCAGCCCGGTCTGCGTTGCCGCCACGCCGGCCTGGGCCTGCAGCGCGCTGACCTGCGCCTGCGCCGCGCGCCACTGGGCCTGGGCGCCGTCAAGCGCGGCCTGGCTGATGTAGTGCTTGGCAAACAGCTGCTTCTGGCGTTCGTACTCCTTGGCCGCCACGTCCAGACCGGCCTGGGCGGCGGCCACCTGCGCGCTGCTGGCGGCGGCGCCCTGGCTGGCCATGCGTGCGTCGATGCGTGCCAGTTCCTGGCCGGCTTTCACCACGTCACCCGCCTTGACCGCCAGCGCCACGATGGCGCCCGGCACCTGGGCCGCGAGCAGCGTCTCACGCACCGCCTCGACCTTGGCGTCGCTGCTCCTGTCGCTGCTCTGGCCGGATGCAGTCACTTCGACATAGGCCAGCGACGCAGCATCCGAGCTCGCAGCCACAGATGCTGCGGACGCTGTCACCGCCACGCCAAGAAAAAACACCAGAGCCAACGAGGAGCGCATGAAAAACATTGTTTAACCCATTCACCTTGTGTGATTGATTATTTAACCAATCAGCTAATTAGTCAACAATGTATCATGCATCCATCGCAAGCACAGGAGAGCGCAATGAAGGAACTGCCACCCGAGGCATTGGAGCAAGTGGCCGCCTATTTCCAGGTACTGGCCGAGCCGACGCGGCTGCGCATCCTCAACCTGCTGCGCAACGGTGAGCACAACGTCGGCGAACTTGCGCAGGCCTGCGGCTACACGGCGGCCAACATCTCGCGCCACCTGTCGCTGATGACCAAGCAAGGCATGGTCACGCGCGAAGGCCGCGGCACGGCCGTCTACTACCACCTCAAGGACGAATCGGTGGACGCGCTGTGCGACCTCGTCTGCGGCAGCATTGCGCGCCGGCTGGAGCAGGCCAGCGCCACCAACAGCGCGTTTCGCGCCGTGCTGTGAGCACGGCGGAAATACGAGTGGCACCTAAACTCACAACCGCGACCCTGGGGACGTGAAGGAAAGATAGTTATCCATCATGTTCAGTATTTAACATAATATAAATCGTATCAAGCACGTCAGCGCCTGGGCCTGAAGCGCCACGACCCCGAAACCCGCGCCCAGCTTGCCCAAAGCTTCCGGGCCATGTACCGCAATCTGGGTTGGGATCAGGCCACCTGCGCGAAGAATCTTCATATCACCCAGCGGACTTTACATAACTGGGAAACCGGGCGGCACGATATTCCGTACACGGCCTATCGGCTGCTGCGCCTGCTCAACCGCATGGAGCTGCCCGGGCCATCCTGGGCAGGCTGGTGCTTCGTGGCTGGCGTGCTCTACACGCCAGAGGGCCGGCCCTTGCTCGGCACCGATGGTTCCTGGTGGTCATTGCTGGTGCGTCAGGCGGCAATGTTCCGGGAACTGACGGCGCGGGGCGCTGAGGGCCGGGCAGAGGGGGCCCCGCTTGGCGGGGGAGCGTCTGCCCGGGCGGCAGCGCCCGGCCCCGATGCGCACGCATCGGGTAGGCGCGAAGCGCTCGCGCCGCTACCATTGACAGCATGGCCTTCATCACGACAGTTTCAGCAGCCCGCGCAAGCGCTGAACGTGTCGACTCCCCCCCCTGGTAATCACGGGGAAATCACGGGGATAAACAAACGGGGAGTAGATCACCTTGCAGTCAAAGTGATGGCAAAATGCCATCACTATGGCAACAACCCTCCGACTACCCCCCGAACTGGAACGAGACGCCCGCACCCGATGCGAACGGGTCGGAATCAGTCTCAATGCCCTGGTTTGCGTTGCGCTGGACGCTTACCTACGCGGTCAATGTGGTGCAGCTACAACGGGCAGCGGTGCCACCTCGGGGGCAGCAGTCGCCCCCGATACGGCCCCCGCAGCCGTCCTCGTCCCCGCAGCCACCCCGGCCGCTCCCCCAGCTCCCGCAGAACCCCAGCTCACCCGGCAGCAGCGCCGCGCCCTGGCTCGTAGGGGGTGATCCGGGGTATGGGGCGACGCCCCATGTCCTCGCTCCGTCGCGCAGCGTGCCCTCTGCTGAGGGCGTAGCGCCACCAGCGCGCCCGCGCCACCTACTCTCGCCCGTCCCTCCTGCCCCTGCGGTATCTGCCCCTCCGCGATCCGACAACGGCCAGCCGCGTGGCGCCAGTTATATGTACCTGGACGGTTATCCACGCCCTGGAAAAACGGGGTTTTATTATGTGGATAAATCGATTGAAACTATTATCTCGGGATGGGGGAGATAATGTCCTATAAATCGTATCAATCAATCGTCCAGTGGTTGTCCAAGCATTTGGGCACATCGGCTACGCCGACCGGGCTCTATCCTGCGGATTGAGAATTACGCAAGCCCAGTAGTCCGCCCTGAACAATTCCGTTTTCAACTGCCGGCAGGCTGGTG
>PGEI01000090.1 GCA_002894305.1 Comamonadaceae bacterium CD01 | reverse complement strand
TACGCCGGCGGTGGATTGTCCGTTTACACAAAATTCTGCACACCCTCCGAACCGGTGCGCCCCGGCGCCTGTCTTGGAGCGTGTTTACAGCCCCAACGCGGCGATGCCGGCGCGCGCCACCTGGACATCTTCGGTGGACTTGACGCCGCTCACGCCCACGGCGCCCAGGCAGTGGCCATCCTTGACGATGGGCACGCCGCCTTCAAGCATGCCCTGGATCGCCGGCGCCGACAGGAAGGATGTGCGCCCGCCGTTGATCATGTCCTCGAACCCCTTGGTCTCGCGCCGGCCCAGTGCTGCCGAATGCGCCTTGGCCTGGGCAATGTGTGCCGAGATGGGCGCCGCGCCGTCCAGGCGCTGCAGCCACAGCGGGTGGCCGCCGGCGTCGACGATGGCAATCGTCACCGCCCACTGGTTTTTCTGCGCCTCGGCCTCGGCGGCAGCGGCAATGGCCTTGAGATCGGACAATTCGAGGGTTGCTTGGTGTTGCATGGCAACTTTTTCCTTGGTCGAGAATCAATGAAGCAGACAGCATAACTGCATGGCATATGGGCAGTGCGTGCAGCGCCGGCAAAGCAATGCCAACCAAAATCACGGGTATGGTGATAGGGATTGCAAAATGCGGCGCAGCATCCAGCTTATGCTTGGTGGCTGCTGTGAATCGAGCTGCGGGCCGGGACGGGTTCAAGCCGCCCGGCCTCGTCGCAGCACCTTCTTTGAACGAGACTACCGCCCTGGAGCAACCAATGAACACACCTCTGACCCGCTACGGCAGCGCCGCTGGCTACGGACTGTCGCAAGAGCAGCGCCACCGCGTGCTGCGCAATACCTACTGGCTGCTGGCGCTGAGCCTGCTGCCCACGGTGCTGGGCGCCTGGGTCGGCCTGTCCACCGGCATCACGATGGCGTTGTCGGGCGGCCTGGGCCTGATCGTCTTCCTGGGCGGCGCGTTCGGCTTCATGTTTGCCATCGAGAAGACGAAGAACTCGGGCGCAGGCGTGGGCGTGCTGCTGGCCTTCACCTTCTTCATGGGGCTGATGCTCTCGCGCCTGATCGGCATGATCCTGGGTTTCCAGAACGGCAGCGAGCTGATCATGACCGCGTTTGCCGGCACGGCGGGCGTGTTCTTCGTGATGGCCAGCCTCGCCACCGTGATCAAGCGCGACCTGTCAGGCATGGGCAAGTGGCTGTTCGTCGGCGCCGTCGTGCTGATGGTGGCCGCAATCATCAACGTGTTCGTCGCCTCGTCGGCCGGCGTGATGGCAATCTCGGTCGCTGCCATCGGCATTTTCAGCGCCTTCATGCTGTATGACATCAAGCGCGTGCTGGACGGCGGCGAGACCAACTACATCACGGCCACGCTGGCGCTGTACCTGGATCTGTTCAACGTCTTCCAGAGCCTGCTGATGCTGCTGGGCATCTTCGGCGGCGACGACTGAGCCCCCCTCCCCTGTACGGCGCCCCCTGCCGGTGCATTCCGGCAGGGGTTTTTTGTGTCAAGAATTAAAGCCCGGTCACCAAACGCCGATACCGTTCGTATATGCCGATGCCTGCGCCCATACCCTCCTCTCGTCCGCTGCCTCGAAGCGCACTGCGCATCTGCCTGGCGGGCGCAGCGCTGCTGGTGTTGGCCGGCTGTGACCTCAAGGACATTCCCGGCCTGGGCCCTGACCCGCGCCTGCTGCAAAAACAGGCCGAGGCCAAGGCTGTGGGCGGCGCCTGCCGCCACGCGCTGCGCGGCCTGGAGGACTGCTACACGCTCAACCCCGCGGCCAACAAGGCCGACGTGTTCGCCGGCTGGAAGGACATGGACTTGTATATGCGCGAGAACAAGATCGAAGGCACGCCCTCGGTGCTCACGCAGCTGGCGCCCGAACCCGCCAAGCCCCGCCGGCGCAGCCGCGACAGTGAAGACGACGAGCAGTTGCCACGCAGCTGAGCGGCCATCGGCGCCACGCCGTCAACCGACCCATGACAGGCCCGCGCAATGCGGGCTTTGGCTTATGCGCCTTCGCGCTCGAACACCGCGATGCTCTCCACGTGCGCCGTGTGCGGAAACATATTGACCATGCCCGCCGCCGTGCAGCGGTAGCCTGCCTGGTGCACCAGCAGCCCTGCGTCGCGCGCCAGCGTAGCGGGGTTGCAGCTGACGTAGACGATGCGCCGCGGTGCCGTCCACTCCTGCGCGCTTTCGGGCAGCGGCGGCGCGCCTTCGGCACCGATGCGTGCCTGGTGGATGTCGGCCAGCGCCTTGACCAGCGCAAAAGCGCCCTCGCGCGGCGGGTCGACCAACCATTTGTCGGCCACGCCGTCGGCCGTCAAAAGCCCGGGCGTCATCTCGAACAGGTTGCGCGCGACAAATTCGGTGGATGCCAATGCCGCGCCGGCGGCGCGCAACCCCTGGTTGTGGCCATAGTTGGCCCGTGCGCGGGCAACCAGCGTCTCGCTGCCCTCCACGCCCAGCACCTGGCGTGCCTGAGTGGCCAGCGGCAGCGTGAAGTTGCCCAGGCCGCAGAACCAGTCGATCACGCGCTCGTGCGGCTGCACGTCGAGCAGGCGCAGCGCCCGACCGACCAGCACGCGGTTGATCTGCGGGTTGACCTGGGTGAAGTCGGTCGGACGAAACGGCATGGTGATGCCGAATTCGGGTAGTGCGTAGGCCAGCACCTCGCCGCCCTCGTCCAGCAGATGCACCGTGTCCGGCCCCTTGGGCTGCAGCCACCACTGCACGCCGTGCGCGCGGGCAAAGTCGCGCAGCTTGTCCCGGTCGCCGTCCGACAGCGGCTGCAGATGGCGAAGCACCAGTGCGGTCACGGTGTCGCCGCAGGCCAGCTCGATCTGCGGGCAGGTGTCGCGCGCGTCCATCGATGCGATCAGGCCGCGCAGCGGCACCAGCATGCTGCTCACATGCGGCGGCAGGATGGCGCAGCTGTCCATGTCGGCGATATAGCGGCTCTTGCGCTCATGAAAGCCGACCAGCACCACGCCCTTCTTGATCACGTGGCGCACCGCCAGCCGCGCGCGGTAGCGGTAGCCCCAGTCGGGGCCTGCAATCGGGCGCAACACCATCTGTGGGCGCACCTTGCCCAGGTGCCAGAGGTTGTCCTCAAGTACGCGCTGCTTGACCGCGACCTGCGCGCCCATGTCCAGATGCTGCATCTTGCATCCGCCGCAGGCGCCGGTGTGCAGGCCGAAATGCGGGCACTGCGGGCGCACGCGCAGGCTCGATTCGCGGTGGATGGCCGTCAGGCCGGCCTGCTCCCAGTTGTTCTTGCGCCGCGTCGTCGTGGCGCTGACCCATTCGCCGGGCAGCGCGCCGTCGATGAAGACGACCTTGCCGTCGGCGTTTCGGGCAACGCCCTGGGCGTCCAGATCCATCGAGAGGATGCGCAGCGCATCGTCCGGCAAATGAGGTGGCCGGATTTCTGGCACAACGGCGCTGGCGGGACTGGGGGCAGGAATGGGGGTGACGGGCTCGCTCATGCGCCGATTGTCTCAGCCCTGCATTGCCTCGGCGGCAAAGAGCCCGCCCCTGTTTTGATTAGAGCGTGTTTACGATCTCTTAAGCCGCCGCGACGCCGCCGTACGGGTGCGCTGCGCTGCGCCGTGGCGCAGCGTGTCAGTCGCGGGCAGCCGGTTGAATTCGCGCTCGCAGCCGCTGTTGCCCAGCGAAAACACCAGAGCGCCGCCTGGCGCAATGCCGGGCAGCGTCTCGTGCAGTGGCTTGGACAGGTCGACCGGTGGCGTCTGCGAGCGGTACACCACCTGCTGGGCGTTGTCATACACCACGTAGCACGCGGCCCAGGCGGCCGGCGCGCACGCCATGGAAGACAGCACGGCGGACACAGCGCCGCAGCGCATCAGAAGACGTTGGAGCGACATGGGAAAGGCCTCCGGCGTTGGATTGCGGGTTGGTATGGCGCCCATTTTGCCCCGTCCGGCGCGCCGTGGCGGCCCGTGAATCCTCGGATTTACCATGTCCGAGCAATGCGCTCGGATTTATTTAATATTTGCTTAATCTGCGCTTATTAATATCGCAAGGTTTGTCTGGAATATAAATATAATTAATTACCCAAAGATATTGATGATTATCAAATCTAATAATCGATAAATCATTAAGAATAAACCCTAGGTTATTTCTTGACCCGCCGCAACAAGCGGTGGCCGGCGCTTGATGCGCCAACGCAGTGGTCGAGAAGTTGCGCAATTCGTTTCAGAGGATTTCCATGGCACTAGAACCCACGACGGCGCGCACCCAGGCGCCAGAGACCGTCCAGCCCGGCAAGCGCGGATTCCTGCAGGATCTTGTGGCCCTTGCCACCACGTTTGGCGTGGCGGGCGCCGCAAGTCCCGCGGCCGCGGCCATTGCCGACTACCAGCCGCCGCGGCGCGAAGGAATGAAGGGCAAGCGCTGGGGCATGCTGGTCGACATCCGCAAGTGCATCGGCTGCCAGGCCTGCACGGTGAGCTGCTCGGTGGAAAACCAGCCGCCGATCGGCCAGTTCCGCACCACGGTGCTGCAGTACGAGGTGGACCGCCCCAACGAGGCGCCGGCCATGGTCAGCCTGCCGCGCCTGTGCAACCACTGCGAGGAGCCGCCCTGCGTGCCGGTGTGTCCGGTGCAGGCCACCTTCCAGCGCGAGGACGGCATCGTGCTGGTCGATGGCGACCGCTGCGTCGGCTGCGGCTACTGCGTGCAGGCCTGCCCCTACGACGCGCGCTTCATCAACCACGAGACGCAGACCGCCGACAAGTGCACCTTCTGCGACCACCGCCTCGAAGTCGGCCTGCTGCCCGCCTGCGTGGAGAGCTGCGTGGGCGGCGCGCGTGTGATCGGCGACCTCAACGACGAGCACAGCGAGATCAACCGCCGCATGGCCGAGCACGAGCGCGACATCAAGGTCTTGAAGCCCGGAATGAAGACCCAGCCGCGCGTGTTCTACATCGGCCTGCCCGACCAGTTCGTCAACGGCGTCGACGGCCAGGCCAGCGTGCGCCTGGTGGCCCACGATTGAAGGAGCGCACACCATGCAGATCATCGAACTCCTGACCCCCGCCTACGAAGTGGCCTGGCTGCCCTGGGCGGTGCAGTATTTCTTTCTTGCCGGTGTGGCCACCGGCGCCGCGCTGCTGGCTGCCGCCTGCGTCTTCGCGCCCGCAGGCAGCCGCCTGGCGCAGCTGACGCCGGTGGTGGTCTTCACGCTGGCGGTGGCGGCGATCGCCGCGCCGGTCTCGCTGCTGGCCGACCTGCACCAGCCAGCGCGCTTCTGGCATTTCTACGCGCACTTCACGCCCTGGTCGTGGATGTCGATCGGCGCGCTGCTGCTGCCGACCTTCGTCACGCTGTCACTCGCGCTGTGCGCCAGCTGGTGGCTGGGGCGGCCGGGCTGGATGCGCCTGGTCGCGCCGCTCTTGGTGCTGTCGGCGCTCAGCATCGTCGTCTACACCGGCGCCGAGGTCATGGTGGTGCGCGCGCGCCCGCTGTGGAACACCGCCTGGCTGCCGGTCAACCTGGCGCTGACCGGCTGGCTCGCGGCGATCGGCGTGATGTTCATCGTCGAGCGTTTTTTGCCTGCTGCCCTGCGCCCGCAGGACGGCGCGCTGCAGCTGCTGCGCGGCGTGGCGCTAGCCCTTGCCAGCGCGCTGGTGCTGGCCACGCTGAGCTGGGCGACGCTGGGACTGGTGACGCGCGCGCCGCCGCTGATGGCCGCCGCCCGCCTGTGGAGCGACTTCCCGGTCTGGCGCATCGGCATGGTGCTGTCGGCGCTGGGCGGCGTGGCTGTGCTGGCCGTGCTGTGGGCCGGCAGGACGCGCATCGGCTGCCCGTACTACCGCGTGGCGCTCGGCCTGCTGCTGGCTGGCAGCGCCTGGGCCTTCCGCTGGGCGCTGTTCATGAGCGTGCAGGGCGTGCCCAAGTTTGGCGCCGGGCTGTACCTGTACAGCATGCCGCTGGGCGGCGGTGGGCTGCTGGGCATCGTCGGCGTGGCCGGCCTGTGCGTGGCGCTGGTGGCGCTGGCCAGCTGGGCGCTGGAGTTGTTCCCGGCGCGGCAGGTGCGCAGCGCCTGATCCACAAAATATCCATAAAAAACCGCCTCTAACGCATACCAGGCAAGCGCGAACAGCTATCAAACCAAGAGTGGACCGCTGACGCGCCGGCCACGAAAGGCAAGACCATGAACGACAAAACCAAAGACCCGAAGAACACCCCCGACGCCAACCGCCGCCGCATGCTGCTGCGCGGCGGCGCGGTGGCCGGGGGCCTGACGGCGTTTGCCGCCGGCTACGGCGAGGTGGTGGCCAAGGGCGCCAAGGGATTGATCACCGGCAGCGCCGGCAAGGCGACCGCGCACGCCACACGCGGCAACTCGCTCACGCCCGAGTTCCGCATCGACCCGGCCACCGGCCTGCTCTCGACCCAGCCGGGGCAAATCGTCAGCCCCAGCAGCTGCCTGGGCTGCTGGACGCAGTGCGGCGTGCGCGTGCGCATCGACACCGAGAAGGACGAGATCATCCGCATCGCCGGCAACCCCTACCACCCGCTGGCGACCACCCAGCCCGCAGCCATGGCCACGCCGGTGCGCGAGGTCTGGGCGCAGCTGGGCGGCGACAACGGCCTGGAAGGGCGCGCCACCAGCTGTGCGCGCGGCTCGGCCATGCTGGCGCACCAGAAGGCGGCGCACCGCGTGCTGACGCCGCTCAAGCGCGTCGGCCCGCGCGGCTCGGGCCAGTGGCAAAGCATCAGCCTGGAGCAGCTGGTGCAGGAGATCTGCGACGGTGGCGACCTGTTCGGCGAAGGCCATGTGGACGGTCTGCGGGCGATCCGCGACACGCAGACGCTGATCGACGCCGACAACCCCGAGTACGGCCCCAAGTCCAATCAGCTGCTGTTCACCGACGCCTCCAACGAGGGGCGCACGCCGCTGATCCGCCGCTTCGTCGGCCCGGCCTTCGGCTCGGTCAACTTTGCCAACCATGGTGCCTACTGCGGCCAGACCTACCGCGTGGGCACGGCAGCCGCCCTGGGCAACATCCCCGGCATGCCGCACGGCAAGCCGGACTGGAAGAACTCGCGCTTTGGCCTCTTTTTGGGCACCGCGCCGGCGCAGGCGGGCAACCCCTTCCAGCGCATGGGCCGGGAACTCGCCGAGGCGCGCTCGCGCGAGGAAAACACCTACCGCTACGTGGTGGTCTCGCCGGTGCTGCCCACCTCGTCCAGCCTGGCGGCGGGCGACAACAACCGTTGGATGCCGATCAAGCCCGCGACCGACCTGGCGCTGGCCATGGCGCTGATCCGCTGGATCATCGACCACGAGCGCTACGACGCGCAATTCCTGACCCAACCCGGCCCGGCGGCGATGGCCGCGGCCGGCGAGGCCTCGTGGAGCAACGCCACCCACCTGCTGGTCAACGACGACAAGCACCCGCGCTACGGCCAGTTTCTGCGTGGCGCCGACATCGGCCTGCCGCTGCCCACGCCGGTCGATGACAAAACGCCCGCCGAGGACGTGATCCTGGTGCAACGCGCCGGCAGCCTGGGTGCGCACACCGGCGCCGAACCGGCCGAGTTGATCGTCGAGCGGGAAATCACCCTGCCGGGCGAGGATGCGCCAGTGGCAGTCTGCAGCGCCTTTGTCAAGCTGCGCACCGAGGCGCACAAGATGACGCTGCAGCAGTATTCCGACCTGTGCGGCGTGCCAGTCAAGGACATCGAAGACCTGGCGCGCGAGTTCACCAGCCACGGCAAGCAGGCAGTGGCCAACTCGCACGGCGGCACCATGAGCGGCGCGGGCTTTTACACCGCCTACGCCATCGCCATGCTCAACAACCTGATCGGCAACCTGAACGTCAAGGGCGGCTGGGTGCTGGATGCCGGCCCGTTCGGCCCGTTCGGCCCCGGCCCGCGCTACAACTTTGCGCAGTTCCCTGGAGCCGTCAAACCCAGCGGCGTGGCCTTGTCGCGCACGCGCTTTCCCTACGAGAAAACCAGCGAATTCAAGCGCAAGAAGGACGCAGGCGAAAACCCCTACCCCGCCAAGGCCCCCTGGTACCCCGCCCCCGGCAACATGAGCAGCGAGATGCTGGCCGCCGGCCTCTTGGGCTACCCCTACCCGGTCAAGGCCTGGATCAACCACATGAGCAATCCGGTGTACGCCATCTGCGGTTTTGAGAACACGCTGGTCGCCGCCATGAAAGACCCGAAGAAGCTGCCGCTGTTCGTCTCGGTCGATCCCTTCATCAACGAGACCTCGGCGCTGGCCGACTACATCGTGCCCGACACCGTCACCTATGAAAGCTGGGGCATAGGCGCCCCCTGGGCCGACGTGATCGCCAAGACCAGCACCGTGCGCTGGCCGGTGGTGAAACCCGCCACGGCGCAAACCGCCGACGGCCAGCCGGTGAGCCTGGAGAGCTTTTTGTTCGCCGTCGCCAAGGAGCTGCAACTGCCCGGCTTTGGCAAGGGCGCGATGAGCACGAAAGACGGCGAACCGCTGGACCTGGAAAGCGCGCAAGACCTGTACATCCGCGCCATCGCCAACATCGCCTACCAAATGGGCAAGCCCGTGGGCGAGGCCAGCGACGACGACATCGAAATTACGGGTGTCAAGCGCTGGATGCCCGAGCTGGAAAAACGCCTGAAGCCCGAGGAACTGCGCCGCGTCGCCATGGTGATGACGCGCGGCGGGCGCTTCGATCGTGTAGACGACGCCTGGGCGGGCGACCACCTCAAGGCCGCACACAAATTCCCGGTGCAGCTGTGGCACGAAGGCCTGGCCAGGATGCGCCACTCGATGACCGGCGAGCGCTACGCCGGCTGCCCGACCTGGTTCGCCACGCGCTTTGCCGACGGCTCGGCGATGCGCACGCACTACCCCGAGAAGGACTGGCCGCTGACCATGAGCAGCTACAAGTCCAACCTGATGAGCAGCATGTCGATCGCCGCCGACCGCCTGCGCCAGGTGCACCCGCACAATCCCATCAGCCTGCACCGTGACGACGCGGCGGCGCTCGATATCGCCAACGGCGACACCATCGAGGTGGCGACGCCCGGCGCCCGCGTCCAGGGCGTGGCCCTGGTGCGCGAAGGCGTGGCCCGCGGCGCGGTGGCCATCGAGTACGGCTACGGCCACAAGCAGTTGGGCACCGTCGCCCACCTGGTGGACGGCAAGCCGACGGCACACAACCCGCAGCACGGGCGCGGTGTCAACCTCAACGACCTGGGCTTCGCCGATCCCACGCGCCCGGCCCGGGACAACGTGTGGATCGACTGGGTCTCGGGCGCAGTGGTGCGCCAGGGGCTGCCGGTCCGGGTGCGCAAAGTGTGAGGACGGGACGCGGCACGTGCACGGCAATTCCGTGGCGTCCGTCATTCCTGCGAAAGCCGGAATCCAGGACGCCAGCATCACCCGGCGCCCTCCCGGATGATGCCGACCCACCCATGACCGCATCCATAGAATCAGGCGTTTTGGCCACCGGCCTCGCGTCCATGCACATCCTCCTCGTCGAAGACAACGCCCTCGTCGCCAGCGGCCTGCAGGCCGGGCTGGGGCTGCAGGGCTTTACCTGCACGCTGGCCCATACGCTGGTACAGGCCCGGGCGCTGCAGGCGCAAAACCGCTTTGACGCCTGCGTGCTCGACCTGGGCCTGCCCGACGGCGACGGCCTGCAGCTGCTGCGCCAATGGCGCGCGGCCGGCGTGCAGTTGCCGGTACTGATCCTGAGTGCGCGCTCGGCGCTGGAGGATCGCATCGACGGCTTTCGCAGCGGCAGCGACGACCATCTGGCCAAGCCCTTCGACCTGACCGAGCTGGCACTGCGCCTGCACGCGCTGCTGCGCCGCAGCCAGGGCAACGGCGACGCATCGCCGGACACGCTGGCCCTGGGCCCGTACACGCTGGAGCCGGCCAGCGGCGCGCTGTGGCATGGCGGCCAGCGCATCGACCTGCCGCGGCGCGAAGCGCTCTTGCTGGCCGCGCTGGCGCAGGCGCGCGGACGGGTGCTGAGCACCGCGCAGCTGCACGACAGCCTGTACGACCTGGCGCAGGAGGTGGAGAGCAACACCGTCAACGTCCACGTGCACCACCTGCGCAAAAAACTGGGTGCCGACATCATCGAGACCGTGCGCGGCCTGGGCTTTCGCCTGGGCGCGGCCTATTGCAGCAGCGGCAGCGCGCCCGCGCACGCCCCGCAGCCATGACCGCCCCCGCCTCCAAGCCACGCAGCCTGCGCCTGCGCCTGGTGCTGGCGCTGGTGGCCGCCTCCTGCCTGCTGTGGGGCAGCGTCGGCTGGTGGCGGCTGCAGCGGTTGGAGCATGAGCTCAACGCCATGCTCGACGAGCGTCTGGTGGCCTCGGCCCACATGGTCGCCAGCATTGCCCAGCAGCTGCAGCCGCACGGCCGCGATGGCTTGCCCGTTCCGGCCGGCTTGGAGCCAACGCTGCAGACCGTGATCGGGCGCGACGGCGTGGCCTGCGAGGTCAGCCTGGTGCGCAGCGAGGTCGACATGCTGCCCATTGCACGCACCGCGGGCGCGCCCGAGCACGCCTCGCTGGCGGCGACGGGCTTTGGCCAGGCGACCAAGGGCGGCAAGCTGTGGCGCACCTATGTGCTGCAAGAGGGCGGCCTGCGCGTGGCCACGGCCGACCGGCTGGACTTGCGCGCACAGATGGCGCGTGAGACCTGGATCGCACTGGCCTGGCCTTTCGCGCTGGCGCTGGCCGGCGTTGCGCTGCTGTCGTGGTGGATCACCACCCACGGCCTGCGCCCGCTGCAGCGCCTGCGCCGCGAGTTGCAGCAGCAGCCGACCGGCAGCACCGACGCGCTGACCGCCGGCAGCGACACGCAGGAACTGGGCCCGGTGGTCGACGCGCTCAACCAACTGCTGACGCGCACCCACGCGCTGATGGAGCACGAGCGCCGCTGGAGCGCCGATGCCGCCCACGAGCTGCGCACACCGCTGACCGCCATCAAAACCCATGTGCAGGTGGCGCAACTAGCGCTGGCGCGTGGCGGCCAGGACGGCACTTGCCACCAGGCGCTGGAGCAGACGCAGCAAGGCATTGCGCAGATGCAGCACATGATGGAGCAGCTGCTGGAACTGGCGCGCCTGGAGGCCGACGACGCACCCGAGCGCGAGCGCGAGCGCGGCCTGACCTGCGGCGCTGTGCTCCTGCAAACGCTGGAGCAGGCGGTTGCGCAAAGCCGCGCCCACGCCGGCCAGGCCTGCGCGGAGGTCGCACTGCACTGCCGGCCGCAGGCGGACGATGCGGCTTGGGAAGCGGCTTGCGTCGCTCTGCCCGCCCCCTTGCTGGCTGCCGCGCTGACCAATGTGCTGAACAACGCCTTGGAGCACCACCATGGCGACGCGCCGGTCACCGTGGCATTGCAGCTGGCCGCGCCAACGGCGCAGACACCCTTCGGGCAGCTCGCCATCACGGTGCGCGACCAGGGCCCGGGCATGAGCCAGCAGGATTGCGAGCGGGCGCTGCAGCGCTTTTGGCGCAAGAGCGGCCAAAGCCCCGGCAGCGGTCTGGGGCTGACGATCACCGACCGCATCATGCACAGCGGCGGCGGCAGTCTGCAGCTGGCGCCGGCCCAGCCCGGACTGCAGGTGCAACTGCGCCTGCCACTGGTTGCACCGATTGAGGGCCATTGACCGACACGCCCTCTTTCGCCGCGTCCACGGATCACAACCCCATGGTTGCCGGGGTATTGCGCACCGCGGTGCGCCAGGCGCAGCGTGGGCGGGCGCCCGGTCTTGACCCGCATCAAGATTATCCGCACGTTCGCATTTACAATTGTTTGCTTTGCCGCCCCGTATGTCGACCGACCTGTCCTCACCCTCCAAGCGCCGGCGCCAGATGCACCGCAGCCTGAGGATCGTCGGGGCATCTGCGCTGCTGATGCTGCTGGTCGTGCTGCTGCCCGCGCCTACGTTGACGGCACGCCACGATGCCTGGCATCTGCCGATGCACCTGGCGCTGGAGACCATGGCCATCGTGCTGGCCAGCCTGGTGTTCGCCGTGGTCTACAGCAGCGCCCGCCACACCCGCTTGCCCACCCATGTGCTGTTGCTTGGCCACGCCTTTCTGGGCGTGGCGCTGCTGGACTTTGCGCACATGCTGTCCTATGCCGGCATGCCGGTGTTCATCACGCCAAATTCGCCGGACAAGTCGATTGTCCTGTCACTGGCTGCGCGCCTGCTGGCGGCGCTGGCGCTGCTGGGCGCGGCCATGTCGCCCTGGAACGGCCAGGCCCCGCCTGCGGTTCGCCGCCGCGGTCAGCGGCCGGTGGGCATGGTCATCGCCGGCTTCGTCGTCCTGGTTCTGCTGCTCGCCCTGGGCGCGCCCGCGCTGCTGCCCACCGCCTTCATCCCGGGCCAGGGGCCTGCCGGCTGGAAGACCGGCACCGAAGTGCTGCTCATTGCGCTCTACCTGTGGGCCGCCGTGGTCTTTTGCGGCCACGCGCGCCACCCCCACGGTACGGACGCCCGCCGCCTGTTCGTCGCCTCCAGCCTGATGGCAATGGGCAGCTTGCTGTTCGCGCTGTACGAGCAGGTCACCGACCTGACCGTGCTGCTGGGCCATGCGTACACGACGCTGGCCTGCGTCTTCGTCTTTCGCGCCGTCTTCGGCCAGACCGTACGCCGCCCGTATGCACTGCTGCATGCCTCCGAACAGCGCCTTACGGCCACACTCAACGCCCTGCCCGACCTGTTCTTCGAGTTCGACGGCCATGGGCGCTACCTGCGCCTGCACACCGGCAACCTGGAGCAGCTGCACGGCCCAACCGGGGGCGTGCAGGGCAAATCGCTGGCCGAGATCTTGCCGGCCGAGGCCGCCCGCACCGCCTACGCGGCGCTGGACGAGGCGCGCGAGCACGGCGTCTCGCGCGGCAAGGTCATCGACCTGGGCGAGGCCGCCGGGAACCACCGCTGGTTCGAACTGTCGGTGTCCTACAAACGCGTGCAGGACGACCAGGGCGAGCGCTTCTTCATGCTCTCGCGCGACGTGACCACACGCCAGCGCGACGAACAAAGCCTGCACCTGCTGTCCGAAGCGGTCGAGCAAAGCCCGGTGGCCATCGTGATCACCGACGTGCAGGCGCGCATCGAATACGTCAACAAGGCCTTCACGCGCAACAGCGGTTACACCCAAGAGCAGGTGCTGGGGTGCAACCCCAGCCTGCTGCAGTCGGGCAAGACCGCGCCCAGCACCTACCGCGCGATGTGGGAGCGGCTCGGCAAGGGCCAGTCCTGGTCGGGCGAGCTGGTCAACCGCGACAGCGCCGGGCGCGAATACACCGAGTCGGTGCTGATCTACCCGGTGCGCAACCCCCAGGGCGCCGTCACCCACTACCTGGCGCACAAAGAGGATGTTTCCGAGAAGAAACGCAGTGCCGAACGCATCCAGCACCTGTCGCAGTACGACCAGCTCACCGGCCTGCCCAACCGCAGCCTGTTGCAGGAGCAGTTTCTGCACGCACGCTCGCGCAGCGAATCGCTGGCACTGCTGTGGCTGGATCTGGATCATTTCAAGGACGTCAACGACGCACTCGGCCACAGCATGGGCGACTTGCTGCTGCTGGAGATGGCGCACCGCCTGCGCGCCACGCTGCGCCCGCAGGACATGCTCACGCGCCAGTCGGGCGACGAATTCATCGCGCTGCTGCCCGACATCGGCCAGGGCGAGCTGGCGCAGCTGGCCGAGCGGCTGCTCAGGACGCTGGATCAGCCGCTGCAGCTGGCGGGCCAGGAGATCGCGCTGTCGGCGTCGATGGGCATTGCGCTGTACCCGGACGACGCCCGGGAATTCGACGATCTGCTCAAGAACGCCGAGACCGCGATGTACCGCGTCAAGCAGGACAGCCGCAACAGCTATTGCTTCTTCACGCCGGCGATGCAGGAGCACTCGGCGCGCACGCTGGCGCTGGCCAGCGCGCTCAAGCTGGCGCTGGCGCGCAACGAGCTGCACCTGGTCTACCAGCCGCAGATCGCGCTCGAAGACGGGCGCGTGGTCGGCGCCGAGGCGCTCTTGCGCTGGCATTCGGCGCAGTGGGGTGCGGTCTCGCCGGCCGAATTCATTCCGATTGCCGAGTCCGGCGGACTGATCGTGCCGATTGGCGAATGGGTGCTGCGCACCGCCATGGCGCAGCTGGTGGCCTGGCGCGCGCAGGGGCTGCCGCCGCTGCGCATCGCGGTCAACCTGTCGGCCGTGCAGTTCAACCAGGTCGAGCTGCCCGCGCTGGTCTCGCGCGTGCTGCAGGAGACCGGTGCCAGGGCCGACGAGCTGGAGCTCGAACTGACCGAGGCGGCCACGATGAAGAACCCGCAGGCCGCCGCCGCGCAGCTGCAGCGTCTGGGCGAGCTGGGCGTGCGCCTGGCGATCGACGACTTCGGCACCGGCCATTCATCGCTGAGCTACCTCAAGCGCTTTTTCCTGCATGCGCTCAAGATCGACCAGTCCTTCGTGCGCGACATCGAGACCGACGCCGACGACCAGGCGATCACCGGCGCCATCGTCGACCTGGCGCGCAGCCTGGGCCTGGCCACCGTGGCCGAGGGCGTGGAGAGCGCCGAGCAGCTGGCCTTCTTGCGCGCGCGCGGCTGCACCCACGTGCAGGGCTATTACTTCAGCCGGCCGCTGCCGCCCGAGCAGTTCCACACCTTCGTGCAGCGCAGCGAGCGCGAGGGCGTGCGCGCCGCCTGATTCCATTTCTATATCGATCGAGTACGCGAAGGTGAAGCGCAG
>PGEI01000008.1 GCA_002894305.1 Comamonadaceae bacterium CD01 | reverse complement strand
CGACAAGCGAAGCCGACAAAGTAATCGGTTGATATGGAAATGGAATGAGTCCGCGGCATGCCCGCAGTCAGTCAGGCCACCAGGCCGAGCAGCTCATGCAGCGGCAACTGCACGCGCAGGCTGTGGCAGGGCACGCACACTGCCACCTTGAAGGCGCTGTGCGCCGCGTCGCGCAGCAGCGGCGCGTCGCAGGGCAGGCCCTGGCGGTCGACCAGCACGGCCACGCGCGGCGTCGTCGGCGTCGGGCCGCGGCGCAGCACCACGCCCACTTCCTGGCTGATCAGGCGCACGCAAGCGCCCGGCGGGTAACGCCCCAGCGTCTTGACCAGCGCCGCGCCCGCCTCCTCGACCTGGCCGTTCTCGTCGTAGTAGCTGCCCTGCATGGCCGCACTCATGTTCATCGGGCTGCGCGTGGCGCGCGGCGCAATGCGCGCGCCGAACTGGTCGGCGCGCTGGATCAGCCGCGCCATCTGCAGCGCCGGCGCCAGCGCGTGCAGCTGCCCGGGCACGCGCTGGTGGTGGTTGGCCACCGCCTCCAGCCAGTCGGCGTCGTGCACGCCCATCTGGCGCAGCAGCTGCACCGACTGCTCGGGGTGGGCGTTGATCGCCTGGATCTGCTCGCGCTTGAGCGGCGCGCTCTGCAGCGCCAGTCGATCCTGCAGCGCAGTCACGCTCAGATTCATCGTCAGCGCGGCGCGCGCCAGCGTGGCCACGCGCGGCGCGTCCCAGCGCAGCGTCTCGCGCGCCACCAGCGTGGTGACGGCCACGACCAGCAGCGCCCGCGTGGCGCTGTGCTGGCGCAGCTCGCGCGCGCTCAGCTGCACCAGCGCCAACAGCGCGGCGTCGGGTGCGCGCCGGCATTGCTCCAGCACATGGTCGGCCAGCGCACCGAGCTGGCGCGCAAGCTGCGCGCTGGGCTCGGCCAGCAGCAGGTGCGCGGTGTACTGGTGCAGCGCGGGCCAGTCGGTGGGCGGCGCCCCCAGCGCCACCAGGTGGGCGCGATAGGCATCGCCGCAGGTGTCGGTGTCGACGAACAGGCCAGCGCCGCGCTCGGCCAGTTGCTGCAGCTGGGCGTGGTCGCGCACCTGCTGGCCGCGCGCCAGCAACTCGCCGCCCTGCGCGCCGCGCAGCACGAAGGGCAGGGGGGTTTGCAGGGCCAGAGTGTCGGCGTTCAGGGCAACAAGATTCATGGGGCAGTGCGGTGGTGGCCAGGGTCTGCTGCGCGCTGCCGGCCCGCCAGCAGACGGCGCAGCGCGTGCTCCAGATCGTCAATGTAAGTGAACACGGTCGGCACGACCAGTAGGCTCAATACCGTGGACGTGATCAGCCCGCCGATCACCGCGACCGCCATCGGCGAGCGAAAGCTCATGTCGGCGCCGCCCAGCGCCAGCGCGATCGGCGTCATGCCCGCGCCCATGGCCAGCGTCGTCATGATGATGGGGCGCGCGCGCTTGTGGCAGGCGTCCAGCAGCGCGTCCAGGCGCGACATGCCGCGCTCGCGCCGCGCCATGATCGCGTACTCGACCAGCAGGATGGAGTTCTTGGTCGCAATGCCCATCAGCATGATCAGCCCGATCAGCGACGGCATCGAAAAGCTCTGCTGCGCCGCCAGCAGCGCGACGAACGCGCCGCCCAGCGACAGCGGCAGCGCCGCCAGAATGGTGGCCGGCTGCAGCAAGTCCTTGAACAGCAGCACCAGCACGATGTAGATGCACACCACGCCGGTGATCATCGCCAGGCCGAAGCTGGAGAACAGCTCGCCCATCATCTCGGCGTCGCCCACGTCGACCAGCTGCACGCTGGCGGGCAGCTGCCGCACCGCGGGCAGCGCGCGCACCGCGTCCTTGACCTCGCCCAGGCCACGCGCGCCCAGCTCGATCTCGAAGTTGACGTTGCGCGAGCGGTCGTAGCGGCGGATCACCGCCGGCCCGCCCGCCAGCTCCAGCTGCGCCACCTCGGACAGGCGCACCGCGCCGCGGCTGCCCGGCACCTGCAGCTGGGCCAGCTGATCCAAGTCTTCGCGCGCCGCGTCGGCCAGGCGCACCACGATGGGCACCTGGCGTTGCGGCAGGTTGAGCTTGGCCAGGTACTGCTCATAGTCGCCCACGGTCGCCACGCGCAGCGTATCGGCCATGGCGGCGGCGCTCACGCCCAGCTCGGCGGCGCGCACGAAGTCCGGGCGCACCACGATCTCCGGGCGCACCAGACTGGCCGTGGAGCTGACCCCGCCAATGCCGCCAATCGTGCGCAGCCCGCGCTCGACGGCCTGGGCGCTGGCGGCCAGCGCCTGCGGATCTTCGCTGGCCAGCGCCAGAATGTATTTGTCGTTGGAGCCACCCAGCCCCACTTTCACGCGCACGCCGGGCAGGTCGGCCATGGCCACGCGCAGTGCTTGCTCTATGACCTGCTTGCGCGGGCGCTCGCCGCGCGGGTCCAGGCGCAGCGTCAGCGTGGCGATGCGCGGATCCTGGCTGGAGACGTTGGCACGAATGTCCGCGCCCGCGCTACCCCCGCCAATCGTCGTGTAGATGGTCTGCACATGGCCCACCTGCCGCACCCGCGCCAGCGCCTGCTGCACCAGCACCTGCGTCTGCGCCAGCTTGGTGCCCGGCGCCAGCTCCAGCGTCACCTGCGTCTGCGCGTTGTCGTCGGCCGGGATGAAACCCGAGGGCAGCAGCGGAATCAGCGCCAGCGAGCCGACGAAAAACAGCGTGGCCGCAGCCAGCGTGGCCCAGCGGTGGCGCAAACACCAGCTGCTGGCGCGCATGTAGGCGGCCAGCCAGCCGGGCTCGCGGTGCGCGCCCACCAAAGGCCTGAGCAGGTAGGCGCACATCATCGGCGTGAGCAGGCGCGCCACCAGCAGCGAGGCAAACACCGCCAGCGACGCGGTCCAGCCGAACTGTTTGAAGAAGCGCCCGGCAATGCCGCTCATGAAGGCCGTCGGCAGAAACACCGCGATCAGCGAGAAGGTGGTGGCCACCACCGCCAGGCCAATCTCGTCGGCCGCCTCCATCGCCGCCTGATAAGGGCTCTTGCCCTGGCCCAGGTGGCGCACGATGTTCTCGACCTCGACGATGGCGTCGTCCACCAGAATGCCCACGACCAGCGACAGCGCCAGCAGCGTGATGATGTTAATCGTGAAGCCCAGCAAATGCATGCCGATGAAGGCCGGAATCACCGACAGTGGCAGCGCCACTGCCGAGATGATGGTCGCGCGCCAGTCGCGCAGGAAGAACCACACGACGACTACCGCCAGCAGCGCACCCTCGTAGAGCAGGCGCATCGAGCTGTCGTACTCGTCCTGCGCGATCTCGACGAAGTCCACCGTCTTCTCCAGCTGCAGGTGCGGCAGTTCCTGCTGCAGCTGCGCCAGCACGCGCTGCACGCCCGCGCCCACCTCGATCTCGCTGGCGCCACGCGAGCGCGAGACCTCGAAACCCACCACATGCCGCTCGCCCAGCAGCGCCGCGCTGCGCGGCTCGGCCACCGTGTCGCTCACCTGCGCCAGCGCATCAAGCCGCGCATGGCGCCCGCCAGGCAGCGCAATGGCCAGCGCCGCCACCTCCTGCGCGGTGCGCACCGTGGCCAGCGTGCGCACCGGCTGCTCGGCGCCGGCCAGCTCGGCGCGCCCGCCCGCGCTCTCCAGCTGCACGCGCGCCAGCTGGCGCGACACCTCGGCCGCGGTCACGCCCAGCGCCTGCAGGCGTACCGGATCCAGCGCCACGCGCACCTCGCGCGTCACGCCGCCCACGCGCGCCACGCCACCCACGCCCGGCACCGCCAGCAGGCGGCGCGTGAGCTGGTCGTCGACGAACCACGACAGCGCCTCCTCGTCCCAGCGGCTGGAGTCGATCGCATACGCCAGGATGGGCTGGGCGCTCAGCTCCACCTTGGTGATCACCGGGTCGTGCAGATCGGCCGGCAGGTCGCTGCGCACCTGCGCAACGGCCGAGCGCACGTCGTCCAGCGCCTCCTGCACCGGCTTTTCCAGCCGGTACTCGGCCGCCACCGTCGCAATGCCGTCGACCAGCGTGGTCGACAAATGCTTGAGCCCCTGCGTCGTCGCGATCGAGTTCTCGATCTTGCGCGCCACGTCCGCCTCCAGCTGGCCGGGCGAGGCGCCGGGCAACACCGCGTTGACCACGACGATGGGCAGATCCATGTCCGGAAAATTCTGCACTTTCATCGTGTGGAAGGCGTAGCCGCCGCCCAGCGTCAGCATGACGAACAGCATCGCCGCGGCAATCGGATTGCGGATCGCCCAGGCGGATACGTTCATGTTCATGGCTGCACCTCCTGCGCCGCAGCCACCACCCGCACCCGGTCGCCGTCATTCAAGAATGCGCCGCCCTGCTGCACCACGCGTTCGTCGGGTTGCAGGCCGTCCACCACCTCGACCCAGTCGCCCCCGCGGCTGGCGGTGCGCACCCGGCGCAGCGCCACGCCGTCGCCGCCCTGCAGCACGAAGACCGCGGTAAAGCCGTCGCGCACCACCAGCGCCGCCAGCGGCACCGTCAGCGCCGCGTGCTCGCCCAGCAGCAACTCGCCGCTCAGATACTGGCCGGCGCGCAGCTGCGCGTGCCGCGGCAGATCCACATAGACCAGCGCGTTGCGCGTGGCGGCGTCCACCGTCGGCGCCAGCATGCGCACCGTGCCGGCCACCGCCTCGCCGCCGGGCAGCTGCAGGCGTGCGCCGCCGCCCGGCGCCAGCCGCGCCAGGTCGGCCGCGTTCACCTCGGCGCGCCACTCAAGGCGAGAGCGCAGCACCATGCGAAACAGCTCGGTGCCCGTGCCCACCACCGCGCCCACCGTGGCACTGCGCGCAGAAATCACACCCGCATCCGGCGCCAGCACCCGCGTGTGGCCCAGGCGCAGCTGCTGCGCCTGCAACTGCGCGCGCGCCACCTGCACCTGCGCCTGCGCGGTCTGCCCCGCCGTCGCGTACTGGGCAATCTGCTGCGCGCTCATCGCACCCGTGCCCGCCAGCGCCTGGGCACGCTCGGCGTTGGCGCGGGCCTCGGCCTCGGCCGCGCGCGCCTGCGCCAGCGCCGCCTGGGCCTGGGCCACGTCGGCCTGAACCGTATCCTGGGCCAGCGTGGCCAGCACCTGGCCGGCGCGCACCACGTCACCCACGTTCACATTCACCTGCTCCAGCCGCAAGCCCTGCACCTGCGCGCCAATGCTGGCCTCCTGCCACGCTGCCACATTGCCGCTGGCCGCAATCGCCGAGGCCACGGTGCGCTGCACCGGCGGCGCAACAGTCACCGTCAGCGCCGGGTGCACCGCGTCCTGCGCTTTTTCCTGGGTCTTCTCCTGCGCAGCGCTTGCGCTCCAGCCGCCGGCCCAATGGCTCCAGCCAGCGGCGGCGGCCAGCGCCAGGACGAGCAGCGTCACGGACAGAGCAGGGCGACGGCGCATGCAAGACTCCACAAAAAACAAAAGCCCGTATTGTGCGCAGTTGCGCATCACGCCCCTGTCACCTACCGCAGCTGCCTGCCAGGCGCGGCGACAATCGGGCGCAGCGCCACGGCCAGCCATATTCCGACAACAGCCGCCTGCTGACGCTGGATACGCAGCACACCCAGGCCCGACCCTCTGCCATACAAGCCCCATGCACCTGACCACCGATACCGCCACCCCTCAGGCCTATCTGCTGCGCGTGACGCTGCGCGACATCGATCCGCCCGTCTGGCGCGAGCTGTGGGTGGATGCTGGCATCACGCTGCGCCAGCTGCACGCCACGCTGCAGGCGGCCATGGGATGGAAAAATTGCCACCTGCACGGCTTTGCACTGCCGGACAAACTGCCGCAGTTGCCGCGCTACTGGCGCGTGCCGGCGCTGATGCGCTTCGAGCCTGAGCCGCTGCGCGAGGAAAGCCCGCCGGACGAGCGCGCCAGCGACGACGCGCGCACCCGGCTGCGCCAGGTCATGCGCAAGGCGGGCGACCAACTGCTGTACCTGTACGACTTTGGCGACAGCTGGGAGCATGTGCTGACGCTGCAGCAGGTGGCGCCCGCCAGCGGGCCGCTGCCGCGCCTGGCCGGCGCCGCACTGATGTGCCCGCCCGAGGACTGCGGCGGCGTGCCCGGCCTGGTGCACTGGATGGACGCCTGGGACGACCCCGGCCACCCCGAGCACGATGATGCCCGCGCCCTGATGCGGCGCCTGGGCCGCAAGAACGACCCGATGGAGCTGACCCCAAGCCGCCTGGCCACGCTGCGCAAACGCATTGCGTTGCTGCGCCCGCCGCCGCAGTGAGCGCCATGGCCGGCCTGCCCGCCAGCGCCCGGCGCCTGCAGCCCGACGATGGCGCGGTGCCCCCGCCGGTGCGCACCGCGGCACTGGCGCACTGGCAGCCCGGCGCCAGCCTGTGGCGCTGCCCCGAGCCCGAGCAGGCGCGCGACCTGTGGGCCGCCTATGGCTGCGGCCAGCGCGCAGGCAGCGTGCAGTGGCAGCTGCGCGGCGCGCGCGGCGAGCTGCTGCAGGTGTTCTGGCAGGAGTGAGCCGCGCAGGGCGGTTTTGGGAAATATGGGTGGGGTGCGCCAGCCCACCTCGGCACCACATGCCGGCCGCCCCCATCCCAACCTTCCCCCAAAGGGGGAAGGAGAAAACACTACATGAAATTGCGCGTATGCAGCGCCGCCAGGTGCTCGGCCTCGTCGCGTGCAAAGCCCAGGCGCAGCAGGCGGGTGAAGCGCCCGTCTGCCATGTCGCGCACCAGTTGCTGCACGCGCTCGAAGCCCCGGTGTACCGCGCCGGGCTCCAGGCTGCCGGCGGCGATCAGGATGAGCGCGTCAAACACCTCCTCGTTCAGCCCCGAGGTGCCGGCCAGGCTGTCGTGGCGCTGCTCCACGGCCTGGGCCAGGCGCTGGCGCAGCGCGGGTTCCGCCTGCAGGCGGTGCAGCAGGTGCGACATGCCCAGCGCGACGTGACGCGCCTCGTCGCGCGCGGCCAGTTTGCAGATCTGGCGGGTCAGCGGGTCGGGCGCGTGCGCGGCCAGGAACTGCAGCAGGTTGACGAAAGTACCCTCGCCCAGCACCGACAGCAGAAAGCCGGCGACGGAAAAGTCGGGTTCGTCCAGCAGGCTCTTGAGCGAAGCCTGGCCGCCGGCGGTGGACAGCGCCGGCTCGCCGCCGCCGTGGCGGATGCGGCGGGTGAAGACGTCGATGTGGCGCGCCTCGTCGGCCACCTGTATGGCCAGCGCGGCCTGCAGCTCGCGGTAGTGCGGGTGGATCTGGCCGAGAAAGCGCGCCGGCACCAGCAGCGCGGCGTTCTCGTTCTCGACCATGTAGGTCATGACCTGGACGATGGCGGCCTCGACCTCGGGCGGATGGGTGAGCTGCACGCTCCAGTCCAGCGCGACGTCCGGATCCCACTGCGCGGCGACGGCCTGGGCGTAGAGGTCGGCGGCATTGTCGGCCCAGATGTCCTGCTTGCGGTCGAAGCGAAAGACAAACGCGGGGGCGCCCGCCTCCACGCGCGCGCCGCGCGCGGCCAGGCCCCAGGCGGGGCTGGCCTGCTCCTGCACCGCGCCGGGCGCGTGCGGGTCGGCGTGGCCGGTGTGCGCGGCGTCGCGCCAGCGGCCGGCGTCGGCGTTGCCGCGGGTGATGAGCGCAGCGCGGCCTTCCTCCTCTCCCCTTTGGGGAGAGGTCGGGTGAGGGGCTTGCGCGCTGCCCTCACCCCCGCCCTCTCCCAGGGAGAGAGGAAACCAGGTCAATGCATGGCCCTGGGCGCGGCACCAGCCGGCCAGCTGCGCCTGCCAGCCGGGCGCGCAGCCGGTCACGCACAGCGCCGTGCCCACGGGCAGGGCTGCCAGCGCGTGCTTGACCAGCAGGTGGGCGCCGGCGTCAAAGCCCAGCGCTTCAATATCGATAGTCGCTGGCGATGATGTTTCCGTGCTCGTCATAAAAACCTTGTTCGGTGGCGGCGCGCTCCAGCAGCGCAAAGCCGTTGCTGCGGCCCGCGCGCCATTGGCGCAGGCCTTCGAGTTCGAGCAGCGGGCGCACCTGGGCGTCGTTCCAGTCCATGGCCAGCAGCAGTTCGCCAAAGCGGCGCGTGGCGTCGGCATCGACGCCCGGGCTCACGGTCATGGTGCAGTGGTCGTACAGGCCGGTGGTGGCCAGCACGCGGGTGCCGCCGGCGGGCAGCAGCCCTTCCTTGGCAAAGGCGTGGTAGTTGCCGGCAATCATCCAGCTGGCGGCCACCTCGCCTGCCAGCAGGGCGGCGGCGGCGTCGCGCTCGCCGCCAATGTGGTCGCCGTGCTTGCCGCCCAGCACGTCGAAGCGCCGCACGGCGTAGTCCTTGCCGGGCGTGAGGCCCCCCTGGTGCTGCAGGTGGTCCAGCGGGATCAACGTCGCCTGGGGCGAGTCGATGGCGCCAAAGCCGACGGTCTGGCCCTTGAGGCCGGCCAGGGCCTGCACCGGGCTGTCGGCCTTGACCACCAGCACCGACTGCAAGTCCTGGTCGGTGTCGCGCATGACCAGCGACTGCACGGCCTGGCCGCGCGCGCGGGCCATTCGGTCGGCGCGCACCCAGGCCAGGGGCGAGTTCCAGGCAAAGGCGACGTCGCCCTTGAACTGCGCCTCGACCTGGGTTTCGTAGTTGGAGTACAGGATGTAGTCCATCGCAAAGCCGCGCTCGCCCAGGTAGGTCTTGAAGCCTTCCCAGATGGTGACGACCTTGGGCGCGTAGGCGACGGCGCCAAGGATGAAGGGTTGGGGTTGTGCCATTGGTTGAATCCTTTCAGTCTTGTTGCGCTGCGGCATCGCACAGCGCGGCGCCGATGAAGTCGTAGAGCACGTCCGAGGTGGGCGCCATGATCGACGCGGCCCGCGCGTCGCGGAACAGCCGCTCGATGCCGACGTCCTTGCGGAACGCCGCGCCGCCGCAGATGCGCATTGCGGTGTCGGTCACCTCCAGCGCGGCCTCGGCGGCGCTGGCCTTGACCTGCAGCACGCGCAACACGGTGTCGGCGCGGCCGGCGGCCATGGCGGCCAGCGTGTCGTCGCGCAGCACGCGGGCCTGGTCGGCGCGGATTTTTGCGCGCGCCAGGTAGGCGCGCACCGTGGGCAGGTCGGAGATGCTGCCGCCGCTCTCGGCAAAGCGGTTCTTGCTGATGTGGGCGGTGGCACGCGCAAGCGCGCCGTCCATCATGCCTATGGAGCACGAGGCGATCAGCGTGGCGAACACCGGCATCTCATCGTTGTTCATCAGCGTGGCGCCGTCGCCGTCCGCGCCCAGCAGGCAGCCGGGCGCAATGCGCACGCCCTCGGCCTTGACCGGGGCCGAGGCGTTGCCGCGCAGGCCCATGCCGTCGAACGGCGCGGTGCGCGCCAGGCCCGGCAGGCGGCTGTCGACCACCCAGAGGCTGGACGCGCCTTCACCCTGCGTGGGGCGCGACGACCAGACGTAGGAGTCGGCTTCGACGGCCGAGGTGACCATGCTCTTGAAGCCGTCCAGCACCACCGCGTCGCCTTCGCGCCGCGCCGTGCCCACCGGCGCCCAGAAGTGGCTGCGCGAGCCGATCTCGGACCAGGCAAGCGTGGTGACGTGGCGGCCCGCGGCAATCGCGCGGCGCAGCTCCTGCTGGCCGTATTTCTCGATCAGCGCGGTGCCGGCGTAGTGCATGGTCAGCACCATGGCGGTCGACGGGCAGTCCTGGGCGATGCGCTGCACGACCTGGGCCGCCTCGGCCAGGCCCAGGCCCATGCCGCCAACCTCGCGGGCGCTGGTCAGGCCCAGCAGGCCGGCCGCGCCCAGCGCGTCGAGCGCGGCGCGCGGAAAGCGCGCCTCGCGGTCGGTGGCCTCGGCGGCGGGGGCAATGGTGTCGCGCACGATGGGCGCAAGAGATGCAAGAAAGGACATACGGTCTTTCCGTGAAGGAACGGCATTGATTGGCACATAGAGTTCCATGAAGCCGTGCGCGTTGCGGCGACCGCGCTGGCAGAAACCATGGCCCGTGCCGCAAAAGCATGCCGATGGCCCAGCGCGGCGTCGGTGCAGACCTGCAACTGCGACGCATGGAGGGTATGCGGGCCTGCAGCCCGCGCAGCGGGAGAGGCCACGGCCATTATGGCAACGCGCGCAGTCGCTTGCAGGCGGATGGCCGCCGGGTTTTACCCACCCCTCGCGTCCCAGGGTACTGAAGAAATCTCATGCAGGGCAGCCCGGCTACGTTTACGCGCCAAAAACCGCCCGCCACAGGGCGCGCACCGCCGCCTGCTCGCCCGCCAGCTCCTCCTGCGGCATGCGCGTGGGCTCTTCGTTCAGGCGCGCGCGGTGCTGTACGTGGCGCAGGCTGCGGTAGGCGCTGGCGGCCGCTTCGCCCACGCCCAGGGGCAGCAGGCCGGCGGCCTCGGCGCGTTGCAGCAGCGCGATGTTGCCCTTGTTGTCCTGCAGCGCGGGGTGTTCGCTGCTGTGCAGCAGCACCAGGTATTGCACCGCAAATTCCACGTCGACCATGCCGCCGTGGCTGTGCTTGACGTCGAACTGCCCGGCCGGCACCGGGTGGGCCTGGTGCAGGCGATCACGCATGGCGATGATCTCGGCGGCGAGCAGCGCCGCGTCGCGCGGCGCGGTGATGACGGCCTGGCGCACCGCGTCGAAGCGCGCATTCAACGCATCACTGCCGAGCACGAAGCGCGCGCGCGTCATGGCCTGGTGCTCCCAGGTCCAGGCGGTGTTGCTGCCGCGCTGGCGCTGGTAGTCCTCGTAGGCATCAAAGCTGGTGACCAGCAGGCCGGAGCTGCCGTTGGGGCGCAGCGCGGTGTCGATCTCGAACAAATCGCCCTCGCCGGTCTTGGCGGTGAGCCAGTTGATGAGCTTGCGCACGAAGGCGGCGTAGACCTCGGGGGCGCGCTCGTCGTCGTCGTCGAAGACGAAGACGATGTCCAGGTCGCTGCCGTAGCCCAGCTCCTTGCCGCCGAGCTTGCCGTAGCCGATGACGGCCAGCTGCGCGTCCTCGCGGTGGCGCTTCTTCAGCCGGCTCCAGCACCACTGGCTGGTCACGCGCAGCACGCTGTCGGCCAGCAGCGACAGGTCGTCGGCCACCTGCTCGACGCTGATGCGCCCTTCGGTGTCGCGCGCCAGCGTGCGAAACACCTCGGCGTGGTGGGCGCGGCGCAGCAGGTCGAGCAGGTTTTCGTCGTCGTCCTCGCCGGTGGACGCCAGCGCCTGCAGGCGCAGCGCCAGCTCGTGCTCGAAGGCGGCGGCGTCGAAGCGCTCGGCCAGCAGCGCGCCGCTGGCCAGCTCGTCGATCACGCCCGGATGCTGGTGCAGGTAGCGCGCGGGCCAGCGCGCCGCACCCAGGATGTCCAGCAGGTGGCGGTGCGCCAGCGGGCGCTCCAGCAGCAGCGCCAGGTAGCTTTCGCGACGCAGCAGGGTGTCGAGCCAGTCGATCAGGCGCAGCGCCGCCACTTCGCTGGCCTGGCCCTGTGCCAGCCACTGGCCGGTGCGCTCCACGATGCGCAAGAGCCGCCCGCGCGCCTGCTCGCGCAGCTGCTGCACGCGGGGGTTGCCGCGCCAAGCGGCCACGCGCTCGGCCACGGCGGGGGGCAGCTCGGCCAGCAGCGCGTCGAAGTCGGGCGCGGACGTGCTGTCGCCGTTGCCGTTCTTGCGACAGCCCTTGCCGCTGCACTTGCCCGGCTCGGGCCCGCCCAGCAGGGTGTCGAACTCCTGCGCGACGATTTCGCGATGGTGGTCGAGCTCGCGCAGCAAGTCGCAGCTGCTCAGGCCCAGCGTGGCGGCCATCCAGGCCAGGTCGTCGTCGCGCGTGGGCAGCACGTGGGTCTGCTGGTCGTCCAGGTACTGGATGCGGTGCTCGACGCGGCGCAAAAAGGTGTAGGCGTCGCCCAGCTGCTGCGCCTTGTCCTGCTCCATCAGGCCGGCGCGCGCCAGGCGCTGCAGCGCCTCCAGCGTGGGGCGGCAGCGCAGCTCGGGGAATTGCCCGCCGCGCACCACCTGCAGCAGCTGCACGGTGAATTCGATCTCGCGGATGCCGCCGCGCGAGAGCTTGACGTCGTTGCCGCTGCCCGGGCGCCCGGCGCTTCTGCGCATCGCGTGCTCGCGGATCTGGCGGTGCAGCACGCGCAGCGCCTCGAACACGTTGTAGTCCAGGTAGCGGCGAAACACGAAGGGCAGCACCACAGAGCGCAGCGCCTGCACCTCGCTGGAGGCGACGCTTGCCCGCGGCGCGACGACGCGGCTCTTGAGCCAGGCAAAGCGCTCCCACTCGCGACCCTGCGACTGCAGGTAGTCCTCCAGCGCGGCCAGCGACAGCGCCGGCGGGCCGCTGTTGCCGTGCGGGCGCAGCGCCAGGTCCATGCGAAAGACGAAGCCGTGCTCGGTGGTCTCGCCGATCAGCGCGTGCAGCGCGCGGGCCGCGCGGGCGAAGTATTCGTGGTTGGACAGCCGCCCGCGCCCACTGGCCAGGCCGGTGGTCTCACCATCACTGGCGTAGACGTAGATCAGGTCGATGTCGCTGGAGACGTTGAGCTCGCGCGCGCCCAGCTTGCCCATGCCGACGATCCACAGCGCCACCGGCTGGCCCTGCGCGTCCTGCGGCGCGCCGTGGTGGGCGTCGAGTTCTGCGCGCACCTGGGCGCAGGCGCGGTCGAGCGCCAACTCGGCCAGCGCGGTCATTGCGCCGGTCACCGCCGCAAGCGGCGCGCCCTGGTCGCAGTCCAGCTCGATCAGCCGCGCCAGCACCAGCTGGCGCAGTATGCGCAGCGCGCCGCCCAGGTCATGGCCGCCGGCCTGCAGCGCGTCGACGGCGGCGGCCATGCGCTCGCGCGTGGGCTCGCCCGGCGCCAGCAGCTGCCACTGCGCGCCATAGCGGCGCTGCAGCCGCTGGTACAGGCGGCTTTGGCTGGAGGGGGCGGGCAGGGTGGGTGCATCACCCGCGGATTGGGAACAAACCATGGAAGCTCGAAACTATCTCGAAACCGTCAGTGAATCGCCGTGGCGCGCGCCACCGGCCACAACCCGCCGGCCAGCGGCTGCGCTGCAGCCTGCGGGCCATAATGCCGGCCTCCCATCATCCCTGCCATGACTGCTCTTTTTACCCAACCCTCACGCCGGCTGGTGTTCGTGGCCCGTGCGGCGCGGTGGTTGCTGGGCATGGTGGCGGGCTTGTGGTTATTGCTGCTGGCGTGCCTGCTGGTGTTGCACGCGGCGATTGTGCCGCGTATCGACGACCTTCGCCCGTGGCTGCAGGAGCGCGCCAGCCGCGCACTGGGCGTGCCGGTGCAGCTCGGCGCGCTGGGGGCGTACAGCCACGGGCTGTTTCCGACAATCGAGGCACGCGACGTGGCCCTGCTGGATGCGCAGGGCCAGGCGGCACTGGTGCTGCCGCGCGTGCTGGCCACGGTGTCGCCGCGCTCGCTGCTGCGCCTGGGGCTGGAGCAACTGGTCGTCGAGCGCCCGCAATTGCGCGTCGAGCGCCACGCCGACGCCAGCCTGTGGATGGCCGGCCTGAAGGTGGGCGCGCCGCAGGACGGCGACGACAGCGCCGCGCTGGACTGGCTGCTGGCGCAGACCGAGCTGGTGATCACCGGCGGCGCGCTGACCTGGCACGACGCGCTGCGCGGCGCGCCGCCGCTGGCGCTGACCGAGGTGCAGCTGGTGCTGCGCAACCGCGGCTGGCAGCACCAGCTGCGCCTGGACGCCACGCCGCCACCCGGCTGGGGCGCGCGCTTTACGCTGCAGGCCCAGCTGCGCGACCCTTTGATTGCACTGCACGGCCCGGCCTGGCGCAGCACCAGCGGCCAGCTGTATGGCCATTTTCCGCAGGTGGATCTGGCGCAACTGGGACGCTACGCCGACCTGGGCCCGGTGACGCTGGCGCAGGGCCAGGGCGCACTGCGCGCCTGGGCCGACGTGCAGCGCGGCCGGCTGGGCGGCGTGAGCGCCGACCTGGCGCTGCAGCAGGTCGACGTGACGCTGGCGCCGAACCTGGAGCCGCTGGTGCTCAGCGACGTGCGCGGGCGCGTGGGCGGACAGTGGAGCGAGGCCGAGAGCCAGTGGTTTGCGCGCGACCTGCAATTCACCACCGACGACGGCCTGCGCTGGCCCGGCGGCGACCTTGAGCTGCGCTACGCAGCGGCCAACACCGCGTCGCCCCACGGCGAGCTGCAGGCCGACGGACTGGACCTGGCGGTGCTGGCGCGCATAGGCCGGCGCATTCCGCTGCAGAAGGACATGCACCAGCTGCTGCGCCGCACCGCGCCGCAGGGCGTAATGCGCCAACTGCGGGCCAGCTGGCACGGCCCGCTGGACGCGCCGCAGCAATACCAGGCGCGCGGGCGCGTGCAGGATCTGGCGCTGGGCGCGAGTGCGAGCGCCGGCACGGTCGCACAACCCAAACCGCAGCAGCCGGGCGTGCGCGGCGTGCAACTGCAGTTCGACCTGACGCAGGCCGGCGGCCAGGCACAGCTGCACGTCGACGACGGCGCGCTGGCGCTGCCCGGCGTGTTCGAAGACCCGGTGATCGCCATCGACCAGCTCAGCGCCGGCGTGCGCTGGCAGATACAGGGCGGACAGATCGAGGTGAGCAGCGACGACCTGCGCTTTGCCAATGCCGACGCCCAGGGCCAGGCGCGGCTGAACTGGAAGACGGGCCAAGGCGGGCAGCGCCTGCCCGGCGTACTCGACCTGTCGGGCAGCCTGAGCCGCGCCAACGGAGCGCGCGTGCACCGCTACCTGCCGCTGGCCGTGCCGCAAGAGGCGCGCCACTACGTGCGCGACGCGGTGCGCCAGGGGCGTGCGCGCCAGGCGCGCTTTCGCGTGCGCGGCGCGCTGGCCAACTTTCCGTTCGCCGGCGACGGACCGGGCGAGTTCCACGTCGAGGCGCAGGTCGAGGGCGTGCGCTACGACTACGTGCCCGCGTCGCTGCTGGAGCCGGACGACAAGCCCTGGCCCGCGCTCACGCAGCTGGCCGGCACGCTGGTGTTCGACGGCGCCGCAATGCAGGTGAAAAACGCCAGCGGCCGCTTTGCCGGCCAGACCAAGCTGCAGGCGCAGCCGCTGCAGGCGCGCATTGCCGATCTGGAGCACCCGGTGGTCGAGGTGGACGGCCAGGTACGCGGCCCGCTGGCCGACATGCTGGCACTGGTGCGCGGCTCGCACATCGCGCAGCTGACCGACGGCGCGCTCGACCAGGCGCAGGCCAGCGGCGCGGCGCAGCTTGACCTGCAGCTCACGCTGCCCATCGACCGGCTGGCGCAGTCCACGGTGCGCGGCAGCGTCACGCTGGCGGGCAACGAGGTGCGCTTCGTGCCGGCCGCGCCCAAGGTCAGCGCCGCGCGCGGCCAGGTGCAGTTCACCGAGGGCGGCTTCACGCTGGCGGGCGTCCAGGGCCAGGCACTGGGCGGGCCGGTGCAGCTGTCGGGCGGCATGCAGACGGCCAAGGACGGCGCACCCGAAGTGCAGGTGCGCGCCAGTGGCACGGCCAGCGCCGAGGGCCTGCGCGCAGCGCCCGAGCTGCCCATCGTCGCCCAGCTTGCGCAGCACGCCAGCGGCAGCAGCGCCTACACGCTAGCGCTTGGAGTGCGCCGCGGCCAGCCCGAGATCACCGTCACCACCGACCTGCAGGGCATGGCGCTGGACGCGCCTGCGCCGCTGGGCAAGGCGGCCGACACGCGCCAGAGCGTGCGCGTGAGCACCCAGCTGAGCGACGCGGCCGCCGCCGGCGCGCAGACGCCGCTGACCGACCTGCTGACCGTCGACCTGGACACGCTGGGCCGGCTGCAGTGGCTGCGCGCGCTGCAGGGCGACGATGCACGCGTGCTTGCCGGGCGCCTGGACATCGGCACCGGCACAACCGGCCCACTGCCCGCGCGCGGCGTGCAGGCGCACGCCGAGCTGCCGGCCATCGACGTTGACGCCTGGAGCGCGCTGCTGGCGCCGCCCGCGAGCGCAAGCGCTGGCGCCGCTGCCGCCACACCCGCATCCGCGCTGGGCGACGAAGCGCGGCAATACCTGCCGACGACCATCACGCTGCAGACGCCCCGGCTGGGCACCCAGGCGCGCCAGTTGCACGACGTGCGCCTGAGCGCGACGCGCGAGGATTTGCTGTGGCGCTCCCAGGTGCAGGCGCGCGAGCTGCAGGGCAGCGTGCACTACCAGATGCCCGACGACAAAACGCCCCAGGGCCAGTTGGTCGCGCGGCTGCAGCGGCTGGAGATTGCGCAAAGCAGCAGCGAGTCGACCGACGCGGCGCTGGACGCGCTGCTCAACCCGCGCCAGCCCAGCCATCTGCCCGGGCTGGACATCGTTGTCGAACACTTCACGCTGCATGGCAAGCGCCTGGGCCAGCTGCACATCAACGCGCACAACCACACGGCCGACAACCAGCAGCGCGAGTGGCGGCTGACACGCTTTGACCTGAGCACGCCCGAGGCGCGCTTCAGCTCGCGCGGCAACTGGGCGCTGCTGGGCAGCGGCGGCGCAGGCGCCCAGGCGCTGCGGCGCACCGTGCTCACCTTCACGCTGGACATCGACGATGCGGGCGCGCTGCTCGACCGCCTGGGCATGGACGGCGTGCTGCGCAAGGGCCACGGCAAGATCGACGGGCAGATCGGCTGGCTGGGCTCGCCTCTGTCGCCCGACACGCACAGCATGGGCGGGCAGCTGCACATGGACGTGCAGACCGGCCAGTTCCTGAAGGCCGACCCCGGCCTGGCGCGGCTGCTGGGCGTGCTCAGCCTGCAGTCGCTGCCGCGGCGGCTGACGCTGGACTTTCGCGACATCTTCAGCGAGGGTTTTGCGTTTGATTTCGTGCGCGGCGACGCCCGGGTGGCACAGGGCGTGGCGTCTACCAACAACCTGCAGATGAAGGGCGTGAACGCCGCCGTGCTGATGGAAGGCAGCGCCGACCTGGTGCACGAGACGCAGAACCTGCACGTCGTCATCGTCCCCGAGATCAACGCGATGACCGCCTCGCTCGTAGCCACCGCCATCAACCCGGTGATCGGCCTGGGGAGTTTTCTCGCCCAGGCCTTTCTGCGCGGCCCCCTCATCGAGGCGGCCACCCAGGAGTTTCGCATCGACGGATCCTGGGCCGCACCGCGGGTGGAGCGCGTGGCGCGCAAGAGCGGGGAAAAGGGGCCGGCGGGCGAGGGGCAGCAGCCTCAACAGTAGTCGCGTCGCAGAGCGCATTGGCGAGCCACTTCCCAGTTTTTATCGTCTCCCGGGAAGGTTTGAACCGTACGATTTTTTCGTATGGTTGCTCCGAACCTGTTGCTTGTACCAGTTGGAGCTTCAAATCTGACCAATATCGGCAGGCATTGAGCCTGGCTTCACAATCAAGCCTGTTGCGCCCCAAATACCACTCACCATCCACCGTTTTCCTCATGCCCTCCCCCATCGCCGTCATCGACTTTGAAACCACCGGCATGACGCCCGCGCACGGCGCGCGGGCGACCGAGGTGGGCATTGTTCTGGTGCAGCAGGGCCGGGTGGTCGACCGCTTTGCCAGCCTGATGTACACGGGCGTGCCGATTCCGCGCTTCATTGCCGAGATGACGGGCATCACAAACGCCATGCTGCGCGAGGCACCGCCGGCGGCGCAGGTGATGCGCGAGGCGGCACGCTTTGTCGGCGACGCGCCGATGGTGGCGCACAACGCGGCGTTCGACAGCAAGTTCTGGCAGGCCGAGCTGGCGCTGCTGGGCCTCGCGGCGTCCCAGCCGTATGCCTGCACGGTGCTGCTGAGCCGGCGCATCTACCCCGACGCGCCCAGCCACAAGCTGGGCCGTTTGACCGATCACCTGGGCCTGCCGCGGCCGGGGCGCGCGCACCGCGCGCTGGCCGACGCCGAAATGGCCGCCGCGCTGCTGGCGGCGATGCAGCAGCGGCTGCAAGACAGCTACGGCCTGCCCTGGCCCGACCACGCTCAGCTGATGCAGCTGCAGCGCTGCACGCCCAAGACCCTGGCGCGCATGCTGCAACCGACTTTGGCCGTCCAATCGGAGTGAATCCCTCAACCACAACCGCCATGTCTTCTACCGCCCGCGTCATTGGCCAGATCCACACCGTGCTGCGCGGCACGGTGCAACCCTATCCGCGCCCGGACGGCAGCGCCGGCGACCGCAGCGCGATTGACAAGCATCCGGTGGCCGGCCCGGTGGCCGTACGCGCGCTCGGGCTGGAGGGCGACGAGCAAGGCAATTTGCGCGTGCACGGCGGGCCGGACAAGGCGGTACACCACTACGCGCAGGAGCACTACCCGCTGTGGCGCGCCGAGCTGGGCGAGCTGCCGGTGCTGCAGCAACCAGGCGCCTTTGGCGAGAACCTGGCGAGCACCGGCGTGACCGAGGCCAGCCTGTGCTGGGGCGACCAGGTGCGCATTGGCAGCACGCTGCTTGAGCTGGCGCAGCTGCGCCAGCCCTGCTGGAAGCTGAACGTGCGCTTTGGCCAGCGCGACATGGCGCTGCGTCTGCAGCGCACCGGGCGCACTGGCTGGTACTGGCGCGTACTGCAAGAAGGGCAGTTGCAGGCGGGCGATGCCATCGAGCTAGTGGCGCGCCCTCACCCTGAATGGCCGCTCACGCGCGTGGTCGACGTGCTGTACCACCACGCGCTGGATCGCACCCAGCTGCAGCAGCTGGCGCAGCTGCGCCTGCCCGCGTCGTGGGAGAAGCTGGTGCAGGCGCGCCTGGAGCATGGCCAGGTAGAGGATTGGGCGCGCCGCGTGCATGGCTGACGCTGCCGTCGATACGCTAAGCTCACCCGCCATGGCGGCCCCACAGATCGATCAACCCCGGCGGCGCTGGCTGGCGCTGGCGCCCGTGCTGGTGTTGGCCGCCTGCTCCAGCGCGCCGCCGCGGCGCACCTCCGCACCCGCGTATTCGCGCCTGTCGAGCGAGCAGGCCAGCGACATCGCCATCCACGCGCTGGGCCTGGTGGGCACGCCCTACCGCTGGGGCGGCAACACGCCCGACGGTGGTTTTGACTGCAGCGGCCTGATTGGCTACGTCTACCGCAGCCGCACCGGGCTGGCGCCGCCGCGCACCGTGGCGCAACTCAATGACTTTGGCTTCGACGTCGACCAAGGCGAGTTGCGCAGCGGCGACCTGGTCGTCTTTGGCGGGCGCAGGCCCACGCACGCGGGCATTTACGTCGGCCAGGGCCGCTTCGTACACGCGCCGTCCAGCGGCGGCACGGTGCGCGTGGATCGGCTCGACGGCCCGTACTGGTCGCGCCAGGCAACCGCGTATCGCCGGCCTTGACGCGCGCAGCCCACAGGCGCCGCCCTTCCTGATTTTTCTCTCGACTCTTTTCCCATGACCACGCTTCACACCCAAGGCGCCCCGCGCACGCAGGACACCACCCGCATCGACGACTTGCGCATCAAGACGGTGCGCCCCCTGATCACCCCGGCCATCCTCGAAGAATGGCTGCCCGCGCCCGACGCGGCGCAAGACCTGGTCGAGGCCAGCCGCCGCGCGCTCTCGCGCGTGCTGCATGGCAAGGACGACCGGCTCATCGTCGTCGTCGGGCCGTGCTCCATCCACGACCATGGCCAGGCCATGGAGTACGCGCGCCGGCTCAAGGCCCAGGCCGATGCGCTGGCGCAGGATTTGCTGGTCGTGATGCGCGTGTACTTTGAAAAGCCCCGCACCACGATCGGCTGGAAGGGCTACATCAACGACCCGCGCATGGATGGCAGCTACGCGATCAACGAGGGGCTTGAGCGCGCCCGCGCGCTGCTGCTGGACGTGCTGGCGCTGGGCCTGCCGGTGGGCACCGAGTTTCTGGATCTGCTCAGCCCGCAGTACATCAGCGACCTGGTGAGCTGGGGCGCGATTGGCGCACGCACCACCGAGAGCCAGAGCCACCGCCAGCTGGCCAGCGGCCTGAGCTGCCCGGTGGGCTTCAAGAACGGCACCGACGGCGGCGTGAAGGTGGCCGTCGACGCGATGCTGTCGGCGCAGGCGCCCCACGCCTTCATGGGCATGACCAAGATGGGGCAGGCGGCGATCTTCGAGACGCGCGGCAACCAGGACTGCCACGTCATTCTGCGCGGCGGCAAGGCGCCCAACTACAGCGCGGCCGACGTGCAGGCCGCCTGCGCGCTGCTGGAAAAGTCGGGGCTGCGCCCGCAGGTGATGATCGACTGCTCGCACGCCAACAGCAGCAAGCAGCACGCGCGCCAGATCGTCGTGGCGCAAGACATTGCCGGGCAGATTTCGGCGGGCGATGCGCGCATCACCGGCGTGATGATCGAGAGCAACCTGGAGGAGGGCCGCCAGGATCATGTGGCCGGCAAGCCGCTGGCGCACGGCGTGTCGGTGACCGACGCCTGCATCAGCTTCGGGCAGACGGTGCCGGTGCTCGAAGGCCTGGCTGCTGCGGTGCGCGCGCGCCGCGCCGCACGCACAGCCTGAACCACACGCCCCCCGACCGCCCAGAACCGCGATGGCGCTCAACCGCATCTGGTCGGCCTTCTTCCTGGTCGCCTTTGCCACCGCCTGCTGGCGCTGGTGGCAGGGCGACGCGCAGATCTTCCAGGCCCTGATGACGGCCAGCTTCGACAGCGCGCGTGCCGGCTTCGAGATCTCGCTGGGCCTGGCCGGCGTGATGGCGCTGTGGCTTGGCCTGATGCGCGTGGGCGAGCAGGCCGGCATGGTGCAGCTGCTGGCGCGGCTGGCGCAGCCGCTGTTTCGCCGCCTGTTTCCGGGCGTACCGGCCGACCACCCGGCACAGGGCGCGATGACGATGAACCTGTCGGCCAACCTGCTGGGGCTGGACAACGCTGCCACGCCGCTGGGTCTGACCGCGATGCGCGAGCTGCAAACACTCAACCGCGAGAGCGAAGGCACGGCCAGCAACGCGCAGATCATGTTCGTCGTGATGAACACCGCCGGGCTGACGCTGATTCCGACCTCGGTGATCGCGATCCGCCAGAGCGTGGCGCTGCGCCAGGGACTGGGCGCGGGCTTCAATGCGGCCGACATTTTTTTGCCGACGCTGCTGGTCACGCTGGCCGGGCTGCTGGCCGGCGTGCTGGCCGTGGCAGTGCGCCAGCGCCTGCCGCTGTGGCGCCCGCGCGCGCTGCTGACGCTGGCCGCCGCCGCCGGCCTGCCGCTGGCGCTGGTGGCCTTTCTGGCGCGCCTGCCGGCCGATCAGGCCGCGCTGTGGGCCGGCACCGTGGGCGCGGCCAGCATTCTGGCGGTCATCGTGCTGTTCGTGGTGGCGGCCGCGTGGCGGCGCGTCAATGCGTACGACGCCTTCATCGACGGTGCACGCCAGGGCTTTGGCGTGGCCGTGGACATCGTTCCCTACCTGGTCGCCATTCTGGTGGCCATTGGCTGGTTTCGCGCCGCCGGCTGCATGGACATGCTGCTGGACGCGCTGCGCCTTGTGGTGACCGCGCTGGGCTTGAACACCGACTTTCTGCCGGCGCTGCCCGTGGGGCTGATGAAGGTGCTGTCAGGCGCGGGCGCGCGCGGACTGATGATCGACGTGCTGCAGACGCACGGCGTCGAGTCATTCGCCGGGCGGCTGGCGGCCATCATCCAGGGCTCGACCGAGACCACCTTCTACGTGCTGGCGGTGTACTTTGGCAGCGTCGGCGTCAAGCACACGCGCCACGCGCTGGCCTGCGCGCTGTGGGCTGACCTGGTGGGGCTGGTGGCGGCGGTTGCGCTGGCGTACGTCCTCTGGCATTGACGCGGCTTGCCGTACACGGATCGCGGCGAGGGCGCCGCAATGAATGCACCGACCGGCGGGCGCAGCCGCCGGATCAGATCAGTAATGCAGCGCGTAGCGCACCTGGATGAAGTTCTCGCCCGGATTGGGGTGCTTGATGCCGGCGTTGGACAGGTGCTCGATGCGCAACTGCAACTCGTGGCGGCGCTGCGCGCCCAGGTGGATGCCGACGCCGATGTGGTCGGCAAAGTTGAAGCGCGTGCTGAACTCGCGCGCCGGCGTGTAGTAGCGGTGGTCGGCATAGGTCAGGCCTATGCCGGCCTGGACAAACCAGGACGAGCGGCCCTGGTTGGAATACCAGCGCAGCGTGGGCGTCACGCCCAGCAGGTTCAGGCTGTCGTTGCCTCCGGGGCCCCGATCGAACGACCAGCGGCTGTAGTAGACGTCCCACAGGCCGCGCAACTGGCCGCCCCACAGCGCCATGCTCCAGCCGTCCCAGGGCAGCATGAGGCCGACGGTGGCGGCGCTGGTGCCATGCCTGGCCCACTGGCCTTGCAGGTAGACGGCGGGGGTGTTGGCAAAAGTGCCGGCGGATGGGGCCTGTGCCTGGACTGGCGTCATGGCCAGGCTGGCGGCGGCGCCGGCCAGGGCGGCGCTCAGTCGAAGGGTGAACAGGGAGGTCATTGGGAATCCTTTGCCTTCCTATTGTGTAACGAAACTGCAACGGCTGAACGCAAAAAGGCCTCACCACGGGGATGAGGCCTTGCCGCTGATTGCCTGGCCCGGCGGCGCAGTTGCGCCGCCGGACATGGACGGGAGCTTGACTCAGGTATTGGGCTGGCCTGCAGCACCTTGCGGCGCCGGCTGGGGTGTGTGGCGCGGGCCGTGGCCCTTCCAGCCCTGGTGGTCACCGCGGTGGTGCTTCATGGCGTGGCCGCGGTGCTCGCTGCCACGGTGATCCTTGGCCATCCAGCGGTTGCCTTGTTCGTCCAGCGTTTTTTGCTGGTCAGGCGTCAGCGCGGCGTACAGCGTCTTGAGCGCGTCGCCGCGGCGGTCGGCGTCGGCGCCTTGCTGGGCACGCAGCGCACGCATGTGGTCGACGCGCTCGGGCGTGGTCAGCTTGCGCAGATCCTGGCGCTCGATGCGGGCGTGCTGGCTGGGCTGCATCGCCTGCACGAAGGCGTCCCAGGCGCCTTGCTGCTGCGGCGTGATCTGCAGCTTCTGCTTGAACGCATCCATGCGCTGGGCCATGGCCTGCTGGCGCTGCTCGGGCGTCAGGGCGCGGCGCTGCTGGCGCTCGGCGCGCGGGGGCTTGTCCTGCTGCACGGCGGCGGCGCCATCTGCGGCCGGGGCGGCCATGGTGGGCGCTGCGCCCAGAACCATCAGGGCCGAGGCCAGGCTGGCGACGAGGGTGGTCTTGGTGAATCGGATCATGGTGCTTCCTTTGCGTTGGGGTTCACGATGACTGCAGTTTGCGCGGCCGATGTTGCGTTGCAATGTGCGTGTGCATCGCCTGTGTAAAGTTCTGTCCAGTTGATCCGCACGCCGCCACAGGCGCCCGGGCATCAGCGTTTTTTTGTTTGTTGGAAGGAAATCAGGTGTTCAAGAATCTCATCGTTTACCGCATTGCGCAGGACTGGCAGGGCGATCTGTCGGCCGTCGAGCAGGCGCTGGCCAAGACGCCATTCGTCGCCTGCGGCGCTACGCAGGAACATTCCAGCGGCTGGGTGCCGCCACGCGGCGAAGCGCATGGCCTGCTGGCCGAGAGCGTGGGCGGGCAGTGGATTCTGCGCTTCATGGCCGAGTCCAAGGTGCTGCCCGCCAGCGTGCTGGCGCGCAAGGTGCAGGAGAAGGCCGAGCAGATCGAGCAGCAGACCGGACGCAAGCCCGGCAAGAAGGAAAGCAAGGAGCTCAAGGACGAGGCGCGGCTGGATCTGCTGCCGATGGCCTTCACCAAGCTGGGAACGACATGGGTGTGGATCGACCCGCAGGCGCACCTGTTGGCGCTGGACACGTCCAGCCAGGGGCGGGCGGATGAGATCACGACCGCGCTGGTCGAGGCTCTGCCGGGGCTGTCTCTGGCGCTGCTGGACACGCAGACCAGCCCCCAGGCGGCAATGGCGCACTGGCTGGTGTCGCAGGAGGCGCCGGCCGGCTTTTCCATCGACCGAGAGTGCGAGCTCAAGAGCGCAGGAGAGGACAAGGCGGTGGTGCGCTATGCCCGCCACCCGCTGGACATCGACGAGGTACGCGAGCACATCCAGGCCGGCAAGCTGCCGACCAAGCTGGCGCTGACCTGGGACGATCGGGTGCACTTTGTGCTGACCGAGGGGCTGCAGTTGAAAAAACTGGCATTTGCCGACGTGGTGATGGAAGGCCAGACGCAGGACGACGGCGGATTTGACGCCGACGTGGCCATTGCGACCACTGAGCTGGGCCAGATGGTGGCCGACCTGATCCTGGCGCTGGATGGGGAAGGGCGCAGCGCGGCGCCGGCGGGCCAGCCCGGCGCGCCCATGCCGCTCACCGGCAGCGACCAGCCGGAGAACGACGCGCCGTTCTGAGCCGCGCCGAAGCAAAAGACAGGGCGGCGAAGCCGTGGTCGCAACGCCGCTATTGTTCTTCCTGTATTCAATATTTAAAGATAGTCGTAGTAGTAGAAGACCACGCGATGCTGTGGAAAAGTAATTTTTCTTACATCAAATCAACTGCTTGACGCTCGACAAACCCTGGGTAGCACGCCCGGGGTTTGTGTCTTGTGCATTGGGGACAGACCGCGCGGTCACGCGCCATCTGTGGAAAACACCTGACTTTTCCTGAAACCCTGCCCAGGTTTATCCACAAACACATTCCGCCATCTGGAGACTGCGTGTCCTGGAGGCCGGTTTACTCGCTCGCCAGATGGTCTGCGCGGGCTTGTGCGCCTCCAGGTGCGTTTTGTTGTCCTGGGGACGGGTCGGAGCGTTTCACTGCGTTCTGGGTGGCGTTGGGCGCGCTGTTCGTCCTTGAGCGCTGGATACGGACTTGCCGGTAAGTCCATAAGTCCCGATTTGCAAACGAAGCACGGCAGGTCGCCGTTGGTGCCGCTGCGATTTCAAACGCTTTGAAAGAATCCAATCCCGCGAATGGGAAAAGGTGAGAGGGGCAGTGTCGATTTGCACGACTATGGTTGTCATTATTTCTATCTCTTTAATTAGTAATAGTAGTAGGCCAGCCATCAAACTGTGGACAACTACATTTTTTGTCTATGAATCAATGATTTGCGATTCATTGAATCCTTGGGATGAGACGGTGCGCGAGCTGACACCGAAATGGGGACAAAAACGCCGTGCCGGCATGGCTTGTGGACAACTGGCCACTTGTGCCGGCACTGTCCCCAGCTTGATCCACAAGGGACATCCATGCTGCATCCGGCGGCAAAAATGCCGGCCAGGATCGCCATCGCGCCGTTGATGCCGATGCGTGCCGACAGTGGACGCGCCCGGCTCTGCAGGTCTTGCCCCGTCTGGAAATACGTCCCAAAGGCTGTACGCACCCGGTGGTTGACGCTCGAAAGAGCATGTTTTTGATGTAGGTCGTGTTTTCTTTCCTGGGTGTGTTGCCAAGGTAAATCAAGCGTAAATTTTCGTTAAGATAACAAGACTGATTCTCATACGCATTACTTTTATCTTCATGGCACATCCTCCCTCTTCCATCCTTTGTCCTTCTTCCTTTGCCGCCGCCATCGTGGCGCTGGGCCTGGCCTCTCCTGCCTTGGCGCAGTCGGCGCCAGACGCCAGAACCCTGGACACCATGGTGATCACGGCTTCGGGTTTTGAGCAGGCGGTGGAAGATGCACCGGCTTCAATCACCGTGATTCCTCGTGGTGAGTTGGAGAAAAAGGCTTATCGCGATGTGACCGATGCCTTGCGCGACGTGCCCGGTGTGCTGGTGACCGGTGGCGGCAGTTCCAGCGACATCAGCATTCGCGGCATGGGAGCGGGTTACACGATGATTCTGGTCGACGGCAGGCGCCAGAACTCGCGCGAGACTCGCCCCAACAGCGACGGTTCCGGGATCGAGCAAGGCTGGTTGCCGCCGATCAGCGCCATCGAGCGCATCGAGGTGGTGCGTGGACCAATGTCGTCGCTGTATGGCTCGGATGCGATGGGTGGCGTGATCAACATCATCACCCGCAAGGTGGCCAAGGCCTGGACTGGCACGGTGCGCGCCGAGACGACGCAGCAGGAATCCTCGGACGCGGGAGATATGTACCAGGCGGGATTTTTCCTCGGTGGTCCGGTCAAAGATGACGTGCTGGGTCTGCAGATCTATGGCCAGAAGTCGCGCCGCAACGAGGATCGTTTCCTCAATGGCTTCAACAAGCAGGACACGGGCTCGGGCACGGTCAAGCTCAGCCTTGCTCCCAACAAGGATCACGATTTGGTGTTCGAGGCCAGCCATACCAAGCAGGAGCGCGGTACGACGGCGGGCAGGAGTGGCAATACCTCGTCGTTGAGCGACTATGACAAGACCTTGTACGCACTGACGCACACCGGACGCTGGGCCGTCGGAACGTCCACCACCTATTTGCAGCAAGAGGAGGTGGACAACCCGGGGCGGAGCATGAACATCAAGAACACCGAGTTCAACAGCCAGCTGACCATGCCGTTGGGCGGCGGCCGGCATTTGACGACGGTGGGCATGTCATTCAAAAACGAAGATCTGCTGGACAACGGCAACAAGCTCGGTCGGCTGGAACGCTACCAGTGGGCGTTGTTTGCCGAGAACGAATGGAGCATGACCGACAGCTTTGCGCTGACCACCGGCCTGCGCATGAACAAGGATGAAAACTACGGCACGCACTGGACTCCGCGCCTGTATGGCGTATGGAAGGCCACCGAGATGTTCAGCTTCAAGGGAGGTATTTCTGCTGGCTTCAAGGCGCCGGGTTTGCGCAGTGCTGCGGGGCAATTGACCGGAGGCGGCGGTGACCCGGCCTGGATCATCGGCAACCCCAATTTGAAGCCCGAGAAAAGCACCAGCCAGGAAATCGGTGTGATTTGGGACAACCGCAGCAATCTGAACGCCAGCCTGATGCTGTTCAACACCGAGTTCAAGGACAAGATCACCGAGATACGCAGCTGCTCGGATACGGCGGGCAATGGAAGCGCGATCGTGACCGGCAACTGCGTCTACAACGGCACCACGTACAAGTTTTTGAGCGACCGGGTCAACGTGGACAAGGCCAATATGCGCGGCATCGAGGCCACGGCGACCTGGGCGATCCAGGAGGGCTTGCGCCTGACTTCCAATTACACCTATACGCGCTCGGAGCAAAAGAGCGGCGACTTCAAGGGGCGGCCGCTCAACAAGATGCCCAAGCACATGCTTAACGCCACGCTGGATTGGAAAGCCACCCAGGCGCTGGGTGTCTGGGGCCGGATGAACTTCCGAAGCAAAACGTCCGAATACCTGAGCCGCACCAGCATGGCCCAGGGAACGCCGTCGTTCGCCTTCGTGGATCTGGGCCTGAATTACGCCCTGTCCAGGAACGTCAAGCTGGGCGCAGGCATTTACAACCTGCTGGACAAGCGGGTGGATTACTCCACCTACGGTGCGCAATACGACGGCCGCCGCTACTGGATGAATGTGACGGCCGGCTTCTGATTCGTGCATCTGATGGACAGCAGCGGGCCGACGGCGATGTTGAACAACATCCAGCAGTTGCGCCAGGCCTATCGCGCAGCGGGCGTGCAGTAAACTTTGGCGCGGTGGCCGGCGGCGCAGCCGCCACCGAGCGCCGCCCTTTCTTCCCTCTGCACTTTCGCCTGGTTTGCACCGTGACCGATTCTTCCCTGATTGCCCTGCCTGACCGCCTTGCCGTCGACCCGCGCAGCCCCCACCATGTGGCGGCGATTTTTCAGCAGCCGATAGACATTGGCGTGCGCTTCAACGGCAAGGAGCGTGTGGACGTCGAGGAATACTGCGTCAGCGAGGGTTGGATCAAGGTGCCCGCCGGCAAGACGCGCGACCGCAAGGGACGACCGCTGCTGATCACGCTCAAGGGGAGCGTCGAGGTGTTCTACCAGACCGCCTGACGGCCATTCATGTCGCAGCGGGCCTATTGACCCTTGAATTGCGGCGCGCGCTTGGCAAAAAAGGCTTCCAGCCCTTCGCGCAGGTCTTCGGTGCGTGCGCAGGCGTCAAACGACTGGGCCTCGGCCTGCAGCTGCGGGGCCAGGTCGCGGTCAAAACTGGAGCGCATCAGCCGGCGCATGTGGCCGTAGGCGCGCGTTGGCCCGCTGGCCAGGCGCTGGGCAAAGGCTTGGGCAGCGTCCTCCAGCTCGGCGGCCGGCAGCACGCGGTTGACCAGGCCCAGGCGCAGCGCTTCATCCGCACCAAAGGTCTCGCCCAGCATGGCGATCTCCAGTGCGTGGCGCAGACCCACCAGGCGCGGAAGCGCCCAGGACGCGCCGACGTCGCAGCTGGTGCCCAGATTGATGTAGGCCAGGTTGAACTTGGTGCCCTCGGCCGCCAGGACGAAGTCGCACATCAGCATCAGCGACAGGCCGGCGCCGGCCGCGGCTCCGTGCACCTGGGCTATGACTGGAGCGTCCAGGTTCTGCAGCAGCAGCATGGCTTCGTTGAGTGGTGTGAGCAGCGCACGCGCACCCTGTACCGGATCGGCGCGCAGCAGCGCCAGGTCGCCGCCAGCGACGAAGGCGCGGCCCGAGCCCTTGAGCAGTACGGCGCGCACGCTGGTGTCCTGCGCAATGCTTTGCACTGCCGCCAGCAGCGCCTGGGCGGTGTCCAAATCCAGGGCGTTCATGGCCTCTGGGCGGTTGAATTGCAGCGTGGCGATGGCGCCCTGGCGGGTGACGAGCAGGGGGGTGGTGGTCATATGGATTTACTTTTGGTTTGATGGCTGCCGGCGCGACCTGTCATGCATACAAGGCCTCGATCTCCGCCGCATAGGTCTTGTAGATGCTGGAGCGGCGCACCTTCATGGTAGCGGTGACTTCGCCGTCGTCGTGGTCCAGCTCCTTAGGCAAAAGGTGAAACTTGCGGATCTGCGCCACCTGCGCCAGCCTGGCGTTGCCGCTGGCGATCTCGGCATCGATCAGCTGGCGCACCTCGGGCGTCTCGACCAGCGAGCGGAAATGCGTGAACGCCAGGCGCCGCGCCTCGGCCCATTTGCCCACGGTCTCGTAGTCGATCATCACCAGCGCACCGACGAACTTGCGCCCGTCGGCGACGATCACGCATTCCTTGATGAAGGGGCTGGCCTTCATGGTGTTCTCGATCTCCGATGGCGTCAGGTTCTTGCCGCCGGCGGTGATCATGATGTCCTTCAAGCGATCGACGATCTTGATTTGGCCGCGCTCCTCGCGCACCACGTCGCCGGTGTGCAGCCAGCCGTCCTGGATGCTCTGCGCCGTGGCCTCGGGATTCTTGTAGTAGCCGGCGAAGACCATGTCGCCGCGGATCTGGAATTCGCCGCTGTCGGCGATGCGGTACTGCACGCCCTCGATGACGGGCCCGACGGTGCCGATGGCCACGTCATCGAGCCGGTGGCCAGTGACCATGCCGGTCGATTCGGTCAGTCCGTAGACCTCGATGAGCGGCACACCCAGGGTGCGGAAGAAGCGCACCACCTCGGGCGCGATCGGCGCGGCGCCGGTGAGCGCCACGGTGGCCTCGCGCAGGCCGATGAAGTTCTGCAGCGCGCGCAGCACCAGCCAGTAATACGCCGCGTAGCGCAGGCGTTCGGCCAGGCCCCATTGGGCGCGCGGTGTGTCGGCCAGCGGCGCGCAGGCGGCCAGGGCGTGTGCGTACAGCGCGCGGCGCAGCGGCCCGGTCTCCTGCATCTTGATGCTGATGGAGGAATGCAGCTTCTCCCAGATGCGCGGCACGCCCAGGAACATGGTCGGCGCCACCTCGCGCAAGTCTTCCTGCACGGTGCGGATCGATTCGCCAAAGTTGACCGTGGAGCTCAGGTACAGCGGTACGAAGGTGGTCAACATCTGCTCGGCCACGTGGCACAGCGGCAGGTAGGACAGGTGGGTGGTGCTGCCGCTCAGCTGCAGGCGCTCGACGATGCCGGGCGTGACGCCGCGCATGTTGCGCCACGAGATCATCGCGCCCTTGGGTTTGCCGGTGGAGCCCGAGGTGTAGATCATCAGGCCCACGTCGTCGAGCTGCTGGCGTGCCAGCAGCGCGTCGATGTGCGCCGGATCATGCCGGCTGCGGCCCAGCTGCTCGACCTCGTCGAAGGTCGTGATCAGCGCGCGGTGCTCGGGGGCACAGCTGCGCAGGCCCTTCGGTTCCATCACGATGATTTTTTTCAGCAGTGGCAACTGGTCGAGCGCATCGAGCACCTTGTCGGTCTGCTCCTGATCCTCGCAGACCATGATGGCGATGTCGGCGTGGCCGACCACATAGGCTACCTCGGGGCTGGGGCTGGTCGGGTAGACGCCCACGGTGATGCCGCCCACCAGGCCCGCGCCCATCTGCGCCAGCACCCATTCGATGCGGTTCTCGGCAATCACGCCGACGTGGCCGCCCGCGCCCAATCCCAGCTGCAGCAGCCCCTGGCCGAAATGCGCGGCGCGCTCGTAGTACTGCGCCCAGGTGAAGGGCTTCCAGATGCCGAAGTCCTTTTGCCGGATGGCCACGCGCTCGGCGTCCGTGTGTGCGCGCTCGCGCAGCATCTGGGGCAGGGTGAGTTCAGGGAGATTCATGACAGCCATCTTTTGCGCCGTTTGTAGTGCTTGATCTCTTTGAAGCTCTTGGCCTCGCCGCTGCCGCCCATGCCAAGGTAGAACTCGCGCACGTCCGGGTCGCTGGCCAGACGTTCGGCCGTGCCGTCGATGACGATCTTGCCGTTCTCCATGATGTAGCCGCTGTGCGCTACGGCCAGCGCCACGGTGGCGTTCTGCTCGACCAGCAGCATCGAGGTGCCGCGCTCGGCGTTGATGCGAGCGATGATGGAAAAAATGTCTTCGGTGAGCTTGGGCGAGAGGCCGAGCGACGGCTCGTCGAGCAGGATGAGCTGCGGCTGGGCGATCAGCGCCCGGCCGATGGCCAGCATCTGCTGCTCGCCGCCCGACAGGTAGCCGGCCAGGCCCTTGCGGCGCTCGTGCAGGCGCGGGAAATATTCGTAGACCAGGTCGAAGTCGGGCGGGGCCGCTCCCTCGCGGCCGGCCAGCGCGTAGGTCGAGGCGACGAGGTTTTCCTCGATCGTCAGATCCTCGAAGATGCGCCGCCCCTCCATCACGTGCGACAGGCCGCTGCGCACCAGGGTGTGCGGCGCCAGCCGGGCCGTGTCCTGGCCGGCAAAGCGGATGCTGCCGGCGGCCAGCTGCCCGTCTTCGAGTGCCAGCAGGTTGGACACCGCCTTGAGCGTGGTGCTCTTGCCCGCGCCGTTGCTGCCCAGCAGCGCCACGATTTGCCCGCGCGGCACGGCCAGCGACAGGCCGCGCAGGGCCTGGACGACCTTGTTGTAGATGACCTCGATGTTGTTGACTTCGAGGATGGGAGGAGGGGAATTCATGGCGTCTCGCGGCGATTGCGTTCATTGCTCCTTCCTCCACCGGGGGAAGGCAGGGATGGGGGCGGCCGGTTCAGGCGCTGGCTGCGCATTGCGCCGTAGGCCCCCACCCCAGCCCTCCCCCAGAGGGGGAGGGAGGAAAACGTCAGAGCTTGATCCAATCGGACGCGGCGACCATCTTCTGCGTCTTCATGTCGGCCTTGTAGACGCGCCCCACCGGGATGGAGTTGCCGCTGATGGTGATGGGCACGCCGATCACGCCGCCGGTGTCGAAGTCCTTGATGGAGTTCAGCGCCGCCTTTAGGTTGTCGCCGGTGAGCGGCTTGTTGCCGTCCAGGCAGCGCCTGGCCGATTCGAGGAACAGCATGGTGGCGAGAAAGCCCTGCATATAGGCCGTGCTCTGGTACTCCGGGCGCATCGCGCGGATCTTCTCCAGCATCGGGGCGCGCTCGGTGTCGTAGTAGTAGCGGTAGGGCATCACGCCCATGAAGCCGTCGCCGTCGGCGCCCATCTTCATCACGGTGGAGCTGTCCATGGTCCAGAAGGTGCCCATCCACTTGCTCGTCATGCCCTGCTGCTTGCCCTGGGTGATGAACTCGGGGATGGGCGCCAGGATGTAGCCGTGGAAGATGGTGTAGTCGGGCCTGGCGCGGCGCAGCTTGATGACCTCGGTGGACACGTCCACGCTGCCGGCGGGGGTCATGATCTTGATCGGCACCGACAGGCCCAGCTGCTTGGCCAGCGCTTCGCTGGAGTCGATCGGATCGCGGCCGAACTCGGAGTCGGAGTAGACGAAGGCCACCTTGGCGCCGGGCTTTTCCTTGGCGATGTGTTTCAGCAATATGCCGAACATCTCGGTGTAGTCGGGGCCGACCAGGAACTGGTGCGGGTACTTCTTCGGGTCGTTCAATTCGGTGGCGAACGAGGCGCCGGCCATCAGGATGCCGCCGTTCCTCTCCAGCTCGGGGTTGATGGTCTTGGCAAAGCCGGTGGAGTCGCCGTAGTACAGGTTGACCTTGTTCTGGCTGGTGATCTTCTTGTACGCGGCCACCGACATGTCCACCTTGTACGCCGTGTCCTCGGGCACGTAGCGCACCTTGCGGCCCTTGATGCCGCCGGCGTCGTTGATGATCTTCACGTAGTCCTGGATGCCGGCGTTGATGCCCACGCCGGCAAAGGCGAATACGCCGGTCATCGGGATCGAGCCGCCGATGACGATCTCGTCGGCGCTTTGCGCCAGCACCGACAGCGGCTGGGCGAGGGCGGCGGCACCGGCCGCGGCGGCGCCCAGCACCAGGCTGCGGCGGCGGGGGGAAAGTCCTTGCGGGTTCATGTCTGTCTCCTTGTCCGATGGAATCAGTGGCTAGTTTTTGAAGGGCCACAGGTGAAAGAACCGGCGCGTGCGCCGCCACATTTCTGCGAGCCCCAGTGGCTCGAAGACCAGAAAACCGATGATCAGCGCGCCAAACACCACCAGGCGCACCGGCGAGAGGAAGACGGCCAGCTCGATGCCGCCGGGCAGCCAGTCGAACACCAGCTTGAGCAGCTCGGGCACCAGCGTCATGAACACCGCGCCCAGGATGGCGCCCAGGATCGAACCCATGCCGCCGACGATGATGGCCGCCAGGAAGAAGATCGACATCGACAGCGGAAAGCTCTCGGGCGTGACCACGCGGAAGAAATACGCCCACAGCCCGCCTGCCACGCCGGCGTAGAACGACGACAGGCCGAATGACAGCAGCTTGTACTTGAGCAGCGGTATGCCCAGCACCTCGGCCGAGATGTCGCGGTCGCGAATCGCGATGAAGGCGCGCCCGATGCGCGTGCGAAACAGGTTGGCCGCGCCGAAAAGCATCAACAGCATCACCGGCACGATGAGCCAGTACAGGCGAAACGAGGTATCGAGGTCCACGCCGAAGATGCGCGCCGGCGGCAGCGACAACCCCGCCGTGCCGCCCGTGAAGTCGAAATTGGCGAACAGGAAATGCGCGATGAACGAGGCTGCGATGGTCACGATGGCCAGGTACAGCCCCTTGACGCGCAGCGACGGAATACCGACCACGATGCCGCCCAGCATTGCCACCACGCCGCCCGTCAGCAGGTTGAGCAGAAACGGCGTACCCCAGCGCGCCTGCAGGATGGCCACGGTGTACGCGCCCAGGCCCATGAAGGCCGCCTGCCCCAGGCTGACCAGTCCGGTGTAGCCGGTCAGGATGTTGAGCCCCGTGCTGCTGGCCACGTTGATCGCCACCAGGCAGGCCAGGTAGAGCCAGTAGTCGCTGGCGACGAAGGGAAACAGCACCAGCAGCGCAGCGGCCAGCGCCAGCCAGGCATGCTGGGTGCGCGAGTCGAACAACGCCGCGTCGGCGACGTAGCTTTCCTTGAGGGTTCCGATGCGCATTTCAATGATCCATGGTGAAAAATGCCGCTGTTTTCTTCTCCCTCCCCCGCTGGAGGAGGGTAGGGGCGGGGGGCAGCGGCCGCTGATGCACAGCTGCCGTGCGCCTGAACCACGCCGCCCCCATCCCAGCCTTCCCCCTGTGGGGGAAGGAGCGAGGCAGCCAAGCGCGTCGTGTCATAGCCGTTCGATCTCGTGCGTGCCGAACAGGCCGTAGGGCCGCAGCATCAGGATGGCCACCAGCACCACGAAAGTCGCCAGCAGCTTGTATTCGCCGCCCAGGTAGGCGCCGGCCAGGGCTTCGACCAGGCCGATCAGCAGACCGGCGACCAGCGCGCCGAGCACGCTGTCGAGCCCGCCGACGATGACCACCACCAGCACTGACAGACCGAACACGCCCATGCTGCTGGAGATGCCGCCGATCGAGCCGACGATGATCCCGGAGACGGCCGCCAGCATGGCGGACGCCACCCAGGCGAGCGAAAACACGCGCGGCACGTTGATGCCCACCGAATACGCCGCGCCCTGGTCGCTGGCCGTGGCGCGCAGCGCGACGCCGCCCCTCCAGTAGCGAAACAGCAGGAGCACGGCGGCGATGAACACGGCGGCCACCACCGCGCCCCAGAACACCTTGGGCGCGAGGAAGGCGTCGCCGACCATGATTGGCGCGCTGGGCATGAAGTCCGGCAGGCGGCGCTGGTCGGCACTCCAGAGGATCTCCACCAGCCCGATCAGCACCGAGGACAGGCCGACGGTGACCATGAACACCGAGATCTCCGGCTCGCCCAGCAGCGGGCGGATCATGGTGCGCTCGATCACGCCGCCGAGCACGCCCGCCGCCAGCACCGCGGCGGGAATCGCCAGCCACAGCGGCAGCGCCCACATCGCGGCGAAGGTGAAGAACAGGTAGCCGCCGGCCATCAGCATCTCGCCGATGGCCAGGTTGACCACGCGCGTGGCCTTGTAGACCACCACGAAGGCCAGCGCCGCCAGCGCGTACAGGCCGCCGCTGGCCAGGCCGGTCAGGCTGATCTCGAACAGAAAGGCCCAGTCCATCATGCGGCTCCCGTGGTGGCGGCCCGGGGCCGGGATGCGGCCTGCAGCTTGGCGCGCAGTTCATCGACGTTGCCCGAGCCCAGGTAGGCGCGGGTCACTTCCGGGTCGGCCTGCACCACGGCGGGCACGCCCTGGGCGATGACCTGGCCGAAGTTGAGCACCACCACGTGGTCCGACAAATCCATCACCATGCCCATGTCGTGCTCGACCATCAGCACCGTCACGCCCCACTCGGCGCGCACGTCGAGGATGAAGCGCGCCATGTCCTCGGTCTCCTCGCGGTTCATGCCGGCCACGGGCTCGTCGAGCATCAGGATCTCGGGCTGCATGGCCAGCGCGCGCGCCATCTCCACGCGCTTTTGCAGGCCGTAGGACAGGGCCGAGACGGGGGCGTGGCGGATGTGGTCTATCTCCAGGAAATCGATGATGCGTTCCTCGATGTCGCGGCGCAGCGCGGCCTCTTCGCGGCGCGCGCGGCCCAGGTAGAACAAGGCGTCGAAGACGTTGGTTTTCAGGTGCGCGTGGCGCCCGAGCTTGATGTTGTCGAGCACCGTCATGCCGCGAAACAGCGCGATGTTCTGGAAGCTGCGCCCCAGGCCCATGCGCGCGCGCTGCGGCGCGGGGATGCGCGTGATCTCCTGGCCCTTGAACCGGATGCTGCCCTCGGTCGGGCGGTAGAAGCCCGAGATGGTGTTGAACAGCGACGTCTTGCCCGCGCCGTTGGGGCCGATCACCGCGGTGATCGAGCCCGGCTGCACGCTGAAACTGACCCCCGACAGCGCGCGCACGCCGCCAAAGGCCAGCGTGACGGCATCCACCTGCAACAAGGGTCTGGTTGTCTCCATCGGCTTCCTCTACGGGTTTGTGCGAACCGGTGATCTATCTACTTTTACGTAGACTAGTTACTTGAAAGTAGATTTTTGGTTAGACCAGCCTGTTCAGGCATCAGGAATAACCCGGGATACGCAGGAGTTACCGGCATGGGCGCATCACCCGCAGGTTCCAGGGCAACGGCGGCCAAGGCCGGCGTACGTCGGCGCAGTACGGGCCAGGAAGATTCACCCTGGGCCGACGCCCCCGCGCGCGCGCAGCAGCGCGAGGCCAAGCGCAACGCGGTGCTTTCTACGGCCGCGCAGATGTTCAACGAGCGCGGCTTTCACGCCACGTCGCTGGACGACATTGCCGCCAGCCTGCACGTGAGCAAGCCCACGCTGTACTACTACGTGAAGAACAAGGACGAGATCCTGCTGGAGTGCGTGAAGAAGGGGCTGCACATGACGCTGGATGGCATCGAGGCTTCGCGCGCCGCCGGCGGCAACGCCGTGGACATGCTCCGCGCCTGCATGCAGGTGTATGCCGACATCGTCACCCAGCCCTTCGGCATGTGCCTGATCCGTGTGGGCGATGAGGAAGTGCCCGAACCCAGCCGCACCGAGCTGCGCCGCATGAAGCGCGAGATTGACCTGGCCTTTCGCCGCCTGGTGGCGCAGGGGGTGGAGGAGGGGTCGCTCGCGCCCTGCGACCCCAAGATTACGGCCTTCGTGATCGCCGGCGCCCTGAGCTGGATTGGCCGCTGGTACCAGCCGGGTGGCGACTACGGCGCGGAGCAGGTTGCCGAGCAGTGCATTGGCACGCTGCTGGGCGGTGTTTTGACAAGACCGTAGACACGTCCCTACTCGGCTGCCAGGTCGTCGAGGATGGGGCAATCGGGTCGCTCGTCGCCATGGCAGCAGGCCACCAGCGCCTGCAGGCTGCGCTGCATGGCCTGCATGGCGGCGATGCGTTCGGTCAGGCTGGCGATGTGCTTTTGCGCGATCTGCTTGACTTGGGCGCTGGCGCGTTGCTTGTCTTGCCACAGGCCCAGCAGCTGGGCGATCTCGTCCATCGAGAAGCCCAGGTCGCGTGCACGGCGGATGAAGCGCAGGGTGTGCACGTCTGCCTCGGTGTACTGGCGGTAGCCGCCGTCGGTGCGCGCTACCGGCGGCAGCAGGCCAAGGCTTTCATAGTGGCGCACCATGCGCGCCGAAACACCGGCGCGCTCGGCCGCCTGGCCAATGGCCACGGGCCAGTGCGCGGCGCCCGACGTCGCTGCGTTCATGCGAGAACCTTGTAGCCCTCTTCCTGGATGGCGTTGGCGATGGCGTCGCGCGCAGCCTTGTCGCTGCTGACGTTGACCTGCTTGGTTTCGAGGTCGACCTTGACGATGGCGTCGGTGTCGACCTGACGCACGGCGTGTACGACGGCACGCTCGCAGTGGCCGCAGGTCATGCCGTCGACTGTGAACTGGTATTGCATGGAGTCCTCCTGATGGATTGGTTGGGAATGGCTGGTATGTTGCACCTTGCCATGATGTCAGAGTCAAGTGCTTTGGCAAGCCGTCCCAACCCCATGCATGCGCCGCGCGGCGTCAGGGCGCCGTTACGCCGAGGGCAGGGTAGTCGGTATAGCCGGGTTCGGTGCCACCGTAGAAGGTGGTCTTGTCCCAGGCGTTGAGCGGTGCGCCGCTGCGCAGGCGCTCGGCCAGGTCGGGGTTGGAGATGTAGTCCTTGCCGAAGGCGACGATATCCGCCGCGCCGCTGGCCACGGCGTCGATCGCCATGGCGCGGTCGTAGCCGTTGTTGACCATCCATGCGCCTTGCCCGCCGGCGTTGCGGTAGGCGGCCTTGAAGGCGGCGTAGTCGAAGGGGTGGCCTTCGACTGTGCGCGGCCCGCCGGTGGCGCCTTCGATCACGTGGATGTAGGACAGGCCCAACGGCGCGAGGTGGCGGGCCAGGTAGTCGAACAGCGGCTGGGGGTGGCTGTCGGTGATGCCGTTGGCTGGCGTGACCGGAGACAGCCGCAGGCCGACGCGGCCGCTGCCGACGGCGTCGCAGACCGCGCGCACCACTTCGAGCATCAGGCGGGCGCGGTTGGGAATGGCACCGCCGTAGTCGTCGCGGCGCTGGTTGGCGCCGTCCTTGAGGAACTGGTCGAGCAGGTAGCCGTTGGCGCCGTGGATTTCCACGCCGTCAAAGCCTGCGCCTTCCACCGCGTTGCGCGCTGCGGTGGCGTAGCTGTGGACGATGTCGGGCAGCTCCTCGGCGTCGAGCGCGCGTGGCTGCGACGTGGGTATGAAACCGCCCTTGCCGGTAGTCGGATCGATCAGATAGGTCTTGGCCTCGGCGCGCAGTGCAGAAGGGCCAACGGGTTCGCGCTCTTGCGGCTGCAGCCAGTGGTGCGACACGCGACCCACGTGCCACAGTTGCGTGACGATGCATCCGCCGCGCTCATGCACGGCTTGCGTGACCTGCTTCCAGCCCTGCAGCTGGTCGGTGCCGTATAGGCCGGGCACGTCGGCATAGCCCTGGCCCTGGGGGCTGATGGCCGTGCCCTCGGTGATGATCAGGCCGGCGCTGGCGCGCTGGGCATAGTAGCGCGCGTTCATCGCATTGGGGATGGCTTCGGGGCTGCGGTTGCGCGTCAGCGGAGCCATGGCAATGCGGTTGGCCAGGTGCAGGGAGCCCGCATGAATGGGGTCGAAGAGGGTGGTCATGGCGCTCTTTCTTGAAGCATGTTCCTGTTTCACGTGAAACAGGAACATGGGCGGTGTGACTGCGGGCATGGGTGAACCCGCAGGCGGCGTTACTTGAGCAGGCCTTCCGCCTTCATGGCAGCCTGCACGGCCGGGCGTGCCGCCACCCGATCGCGGTATGCCGACAGGTTCTTCAGGTGCGAGATGTCCGGGCCGACGAACTGCGCCCAGTTGGTGACGGTGAACAAATAGGCATCGGCCACGCTGAAGTCGTTGCCCAGCAGGTATTGCTTGCCGGCCAGCTGGCCGTCGATCCATTGCAGGCGGGAGAGCAGTTTCTCCTTTGCCTGCGTCTTGTATTCCTCGGGCGTAGCGGGGCTGAACAGTGGCGAGAAGCCCTTGTGAACCTCGGTGCCGATGAAGGTGAGCCACTCCAGCAGGTGGTAATGCGCCATGGTGCCCTGGGCTGGAACCAGGTTCTTCTGTGGCACCTGGTGGGCCAGGTACTGGACGATGACCGGGCCTTCGCGCAGGCGGGTGCCGTCGTCCAGTTCGAGCACTGGAACATAGCCCAGCGGGTTGATCGTGTAGTAGTCGGTGCCGTCCTGCAGCTTGTGGCTCTTGGTGCTGGCCAGCACCAGTTCGCACGTCAGGCCGGTCTCTTCCAGAATGATGTGGGGCGAGAGCGAGCAGGCGCCGGGCGAGTAGTACAGCTTCATGGTGTGATCTCCTTGTGTGAAAACACCAATGCTATGCGTTGTGCTGCCATCTTGCAGATGTGGTTGATTGCCGCCGGCCTGGAGCCGGTGTGGGCCGTTGCTGGCGGGGTTTGGGCAGTTACGCTGCGGTGGGTAAACCGTGGCCGGGGACATCCCAAACCAAAGATGGGAAAATTATGGGTTTTCTCGCAATTTCTCGATCCATCATGTTGTATCCCCAGGAGTTTGACGTCATCGTCGTCGGCGGCGGCCACGCCGGTACCGAGGCGGCGCTTGCCAGTGCCCGTATGGGCTGCGCCACCTTGCTGCTGACGCACAACATCGAGACCCTGGGGCAGATGAGCTGCAACCCCAGCATTGGCGGCATCGGCAAGGGCCATTTGGTGAAAGAGGTGGACGCGCTGGGCGGCGCCATGGCGCTGGCGACCGACGAGGCGGGTATTCAGTTCCGCACGCTCAACAGCAGCAAAGGGCCGGCGGTGCGCGCCACGCGGGCGCAGGCAGACCGAATTCTGTACAAGGCGGCAATTCGCCACCGGCTGGAGAGCCAGCCCAATCTGTGGCTGTTCCAGCAGGCCGTCGATGACCTGATGGTCGAGGGCGAGCGGGTGGTGGGCGCGGTCACGCAGATCGGACTGCGCTTTCGCGCCCGTGCCGTGGTGCTGACGGCGGGCACTTTCCTGGATGGCAAGATCCACGTTGGCCTGAACAACTACCAGGGCGGCAGGGCAGGAGATCCACCGGCGGTGTCGCTGTCGGCGCGACTCAAGGAGTTGCAGCTGCCGCAGGGGCGGCTGAAGACGGGCACGCCGCCGCGCATCGACGGGCGCAGCATCGACTTCAGCCAGTGCGAAGAGCAGCCCGGCGACGGCATGCCCGGCGGCGTGAACGAGGGCCAGTTGCCGGTGTTCAGCTTCATGGGCAGCGCGGTGATGCACCCGCGCCAGGTGCCGTGCTGGATCACCTGGACCAACGAGCGCACGCACGAGATCATCAGGAGCGGATTTGACCGCAGCCCGATGTTCACCGGCAAGATCGAGGGCGTGGGGCCGCGCTACTGCCCCAGCGTCGAGGACAAGATCAACCGCTTTGCCGACAAGGACAGCCACCAGATTTTTCTGGAGCCCGAGGGCCTGACCACGCACGAGTTCTACCCCAACGGCATCTCCACCAGCCTGCCGTTCGACATCCAGCTGGCGCTGGTGCGATCGATGAAAGGGCTGGAGAACGCCCACATCCTGCGCCCGGGCTACGCCATTGAGTACGACTATTTCGACCCGCGCTCGCTCAAGGCCAGCTTTGAGACGAGGCAGATTCAGGGCCTGTTCTTTGCCGGGCAGATCAACGGCACGACGGGCTATGAAGAGGCCGCGGCCCAGGGGCTGTACGCCGGTCTGAACGCCGCGCTGCAATGCCGCGGCGAGGCGCCCTGGGTGCCGGCGCGCAGCGACGCCTATCTGGGTGTGCTGGTTGACGACCTGATTACCAAGGGCGTGACCGAGCCCTACCGCATGTTCACCAGCCGGGCGGAGTTTCGCCTGCAACTGCGCGAGGACAACGCCGACATGCGCCTGACCGAGATCGGCCGCCAGTTGGGTCTGGTCGACGACGCGCGCTGGGACGCCTTCAGCCGCAAGCGCGACGCTGTTTCACGTGAAACACAGCGCCTCAAGACGACCTGGGTCAATCCGCGCAACCTGCCGGCGGCAGAGTCTGAGCGCGTGCTGGGCAAGGCCATCGAGCATGAATACAAGCTGTTTGACCTGTTGCGTCGCCCCGACGTGAGCTACGCCAGCCTGATGAGCCTGGATGGCGGCAAGCATGCAAGCAGCGACGTGGGTGTAGAAGCCCTGGCCGAGCTGAGTGCGCCGGTGATCGAGCAAGTGGAAATTGCCGCCAAATACAGCGGCTACATCGACCGGCAAAAGGACGATGTGGAGCGAGCGGCCCATTTTGAAAACCTGCGCCTGCCGCCTGATCTGGACTACATGCAGGTCGCCGCGCTGTCGATCGAGGTGCGCCAGACGCTGCAAAAACGCCGCCCAGAGACGCTGGGCCAGGCTTCGCGCATCTCCGGGGTCACTCCGGCGGCCATCTCGCTGCTGCTGGTGCATCTGAAGAAGGGTGGTTTCAAGGGCTTTGCCGCGGAGGCGCGGGCATGAATTTCGAGCAATCACTGCGCGGTGGGTTGCAATCCTTGGACCTGCAGCTGTCGGACGCGCAGATCACGCAATTGCTGACGTTTGCCGAGCTGCTGCACAAATGGAACAAGGTCTACAACCTGACCGCACTGCGCAGCCAGGACGAAATGCTGACCCACCACCTGCTCGACAGCCTGGCCGTGGTGCCGGCGCTGCAGCGCCACTTGGAGGGGCCGGGCGGCAGGGCAGGGCAGCGGCTGCTGGACGTGGGCAGCGGCGGCGGCCTGCCGGGCGTGGTGTTCGCCATCTGTTGCCCGCAACTCGATGTCAGCTGTGTGGACACCGTCGCCAAAAAGGCCGCCTTTATCCAGCAGGCCGCCGCGGTGCTGGGAATGAAGAACCTGCACGGTATCCACGCCCGGGTGGAAAGCCTGGCCGGCCCGTTCGACGTCATCAGCTGCCGCGCCTTTGCCGCGCTGGCGGACTTCACCGCCTGGTCGCTCCAGGCGCTGGCAGAAGACGGTGTCTGGCTGGCGATGAAGGGCAAGCGGCCGCAGAACGAAATCGCCGCGCTGCCCGCTGAAGTCCAGATGTTTCACGTGGAACCACTGGCCGTTCCGGGGCTCGATGCCGAGCGCTGCATCGTCTGGATGCGCAGATCTTGAGCGCTTGAAAGCTCAGTCGTCCTCGTAGACTTTCAGGTGCTTTTGTAGCCTCGCTCCATAGGATTCCTGGCCCGCAGGGCTGGGCGCCAGGCTGTCGCAGCCGCTGGTGGACAGGTTCCATTGGTAGAAGAAGCGGCCTTGGTCGTCCTTGCCGGCGATGTCGCAAATGTGCAGGCGCCGGGCATGGCAAAAGCGTGATCTGGGGGCGTGGGTCAGGCCATATTCCGTGTGGATCAGATAGGGGCAGCCCCGGGTCGCGTCGGCCTGCCTGGTGGGGGCTGGTTGCTGCGGGGCCTGCTGTTGCTGCTGCCGCTGCTGCTGTTCCCATTGGCGCATTTGCTGCTGCAACCGCTGGTTCTCGGCCTGCAGTTGCTGCTGCTGCTCCAGGCTGAGCTGCTGCGACTGGGCTTGGTCTTGCTGGCGCTGCAACTGCATTTGCTGGCGCTCGCCGTCTTTCATGCTTTGGTACATGGTTTCGTTCAGGCGGCGGAGGGCATCATTGGACGCGCTTTTTCGTTGCTGTGAGGGTGTTGGAACCGCATTCGTGGAGGAAGGAAAAGCTCCGCAGTCACCCTGCGGGCCATAGCAGGGGCGGCTTTCTACGCCAGGTTTTGAAACTGGTTCAGCTTGTGCGACAGGGGTTGCCCACATGAAAAAAGCAGTCGCACAGGCCAGGATTGTGAAGAAAGCGTGTTTCGTCGCGTGATGCGCCAGAGGTCTGTTGAGCATGGTTCTACTGGCCAAGAAAGGCTTCGATGCGTTGCTTTTGATCCTCGGACAGAGAGTTGGGGCCCTTGTTCTTCTTCAGGTATTTTTCGTACTCTTTACGGATGAGGTTTTTGTTGCCTCGGATCCAGTTGTCCACGGCCGTGAAATACTGGCCGTGGGCGGTGCGCAGGCAGGCCCAGCGCTCGATGCACTGCTTTTCGTCGCCACCGAATTGGCAGTTTTCCGAGGAGAAGCTGTCTCCTGGCTTGAAGGACTGCGCCCGGTACCACCCGTTCTGATCCCGTTTGGATTCAACCTCCAGAATGCCCAACGCCCTTGAGTTGCCGCCATATTGGGCCTGGCCCAGTACCGAGGTTCTTACCAGGTCGTAGCCAACGGCCCGGCAGGGGCCGCCGTCGCCGATGAGCACGGGGTGATCGTCCCAGGATTCGTATTGGATGGAAAAGGAGAAGCCATCGGCTGTGACGACTTCCGCTGCATTCCTGTGGGTGGGCGCTGCCTTGGGCGGTGCACTGTTGGCCAGCCGGACCAGCGGCTGCTTTTGCTGCTCCAGCCACTGCCGCTGCCTTTGGCGCGCCTGGCTGGCCTGGGCTTGCAGGTCGGCGCCCCGGGCCTGCGGGCGGGCGGCCAGGTCGCTGGCCTGCGGCAGCTGCGCGGGCAGTTGGCCCAGCAGCTCCAGGCCGATGGCATCGATGCGCTGCGGCGTGGGGGGCTGGGCCAGGGACGCGGCCTCGGGGTCGTTGGGGTGGATGCGTTCGACGTGCGCGATGTCCTCGATGCGCGCCTGGTCCAGGTCCAGGGCGCCGAGCGTGCGCTCGGCAGGGTCGTAGAGGTAGACCGTTGCGGTCGCGGCGACCATCAGCTGGCCCTGGACCACGGTGCGCTCGTACGGCTCGTAGACGGGCGTGGCGACGTGGGTGGGGGTGTTGCCCAGTTCCCGGCTGAGTTTTTCGACGTTGGACTTCTGGGCCACCGAGTTGAACGTGCTGGTGCTGATCAGCCCCAGCACGGCCATGGCGCCCAGGCCCGAGCGTGATTGGCTGGCAATGCTTTTCGCCTGCTGCTGGGCTTGTTGCTCGGCTTGCTCGGCCTGGCGCCATTCCTGCTCGGCCTGGGCCAGTTCTTGCTGCAGCTGGCGGTGCCGGGGGTTGGGGATGTTGTCGTGGCGGGCCAGGTAGCGGGCTTGCTGCGGGTGCGTGCCGGACTGCGCTTGCACGCCCGTGATGCGCCCGAGTTCGACCAGGGCCACGAGGTCGCTCTCTCCCGCGGGCCAGCTTGCCAGGCGCCGGGCCGCGTCGTCGAGGGTGCTGGGAGGCTCGACGCGGGCCGCCCAGCGTTGGGCCATTTGCTCGACTGCCTGCCGGGCCGCCTGTTGCCGGGCAGGGTTGAGCTTGGGGTCGATCAGCGGCACGACCGTGACGCGCACCACGGGATAGGGCCACTGGGGCAGCTTGGCCATCAGGTGCTGGCCTGATTCGAGCCGGCGCGCGCGGGTCAGGGGCGCGGCGGGCCAGCCTTTCTCGCGCGCATAGGCCTGGTGCCAGGCGGACAGCACGGCGGCGGCCGAGTCCGCGTCCAGCGCCTGGCGCTGCAGGTAGTCGGCGAGCACGCGGGCGCCGTGCTCCGTTTCCCAGGTGGGCAGGGCCTGAAGCAGGGCGGGGACGCGGTCCTGGAGCAGCCGGCGCTGCTGCTGCTCCGTCATGGAAAGCGGGTAAGTGCTGAAGAAGGTGTCGATCGAGGCCGCCGAGCCCACTTGGTGGCGCTCCAGCTGTGCCCCGGCGGCGCTTGCCAGCGTCTGCTGCAGGGCGCGGACCTGGCCTTGCAAGGCCTTGGCCGGTTCCGAGACAAAGGGCGGCTGGCGCAGCAGCACGTCCGCTTCGCGCGCTTGCAGCAGGGCTTGGGCTTGCTGGAGCAGGGCGGTGGCCGCGGCCCAGTCCTGTGGGGCCAGGTCGGGGCGGTCGAGCGCGGCCAGCTGGTCTGCGCAGGCCTGCAGCGCGGGCGCTTGCCGTTCATTGAGCCGCTGCGCCAGCTGCGTGATCGAGGGCGCTGCGGATGCGGAGGCGTCCAGGCTCGGCTGGTTTTTGGCATACAGCGCGTGGGCCTGGTCCAGCTCTCCGGATTCGACGAGGCGAGAGAACTCGGCCTGGGTCCCGCCCACCAGGGCGCCCAGTCCGTCGAGCAGGCTCGACAGCTGCAGGCGCGCCGTGGCGAGCGGATCGGCCGCACCGTGCGCCGCCGGCTGCCCCGGGGGCAGGCTGGCGCAGCCGGCCAAAAGCAGCGCGGCGAGGGGGGCGATGGCGCAGGCCTGCAGGCGTGAAAAGCGTGGCGTCATGGGATGTTCCGTGCATGAAAAGAGAGCGCCGCAACATTGACGGCGATGAAGAAACATTTTTTGACATATTACCGGCAGAGTCCATCCCCCAGATAGGGGGATGCCCGGCTGGAAAGGAATCAGCCCAGCGCCTGCACCAGCTGCACCAGGTCGATTTGCCGGCGGCAGCCCGTTTTGGCCTGCAGATTTTTCAGGTGGTCGCGCGCCGTGTGGATGCTGCTGCCTTGCATGGCGGCGAAATCGGCCAGCGTGTGCCCTTGCGCCAGCGCTTGTGCCAGCGCGGCCTCTTTGGGCGTGGCGCCCAGGAGTTCGGCAAGCTGGCCTGGCGAGAGCGCGCCGGCCTGGAAAGGGGTGCTGGTGATGACCAGCGCCATGCGCGTCCATGGCGAGGCCAGCGCGTGCTCCGCGGGCAAGGGGAGGATGCGCACGATGGCCGCCAGGCCCTGGGCCGCGTGGAGCACGCTGGCCTGGTGGGGCGGCTGGCAGGCCCGCGCCAGCGCGTGCTCGAAGTGCTGCTGCACCGCCGTATCCTGCAGGCGCAGCCGGCCGTGGGGCGCGTGGAGCCAGCGGGCTTCCCGCACCTGGCGCTGGGCCTGGAGATTGGCGTAGCCGATGCGGCCATGGCCATCAGTGACCGTGATGCCCTGCGGCAGCGCGTCCAGGGCGGCCGTCCCGGCGTGGGCCAGGCCCTGGAGCTGGCGGGCCTGTGCCCGCAGCCGCCCCGCCCGGGCCATGTGCGGGGCCAGGAGTTCCATCAGCGCCTGCTCGCGGGCGCCGTAGGCGGGCTGGTCGCTGGCGCGCAGGACCGCCAGGTAGTCGTGCCCGTGGGCACTGCGTTGCAACACCATGCCCAGCGTGTGGCGCATGCCCAGCGGGCGCAGAAAGTCCGCGTAGATGGCGGAGCGGGACATGTGGCGGGCGTCGAAATGCAGGTGATCGAAGAGGAACTGCCCGTCGCCCAGTGCGGCGATCACGGCCACCCGCTCGTCGTGCGGCGTGTATTGCTGCTCGTATTCCTGGGCCTTGCCCTCGGGGATGATGTCGCAGGCCACGGAATCGATGACCGCCCTGTCCTGCGGTGCCAGCGTGATCTGGTGGAAGGACACGCCCCGCACTTCGTGGCGCAGCCGATCCAAGGCCGCGTACCACGAGCGGGGGGCGAGAATCCCTTCGTAGAAGAGCGCGGCGATGTCCGCGGCCCTGTGGGGGAGGTCGTCGTCGGGCATGGTCTTGTGGTGTGTATTGCGGGCGCTGCATTGTCTTGGAGGCGCCGCCGCGGTTCAAGTTCTGGCGTTGGACGGCGGTGTTCCACGTGAAACAGCAACAGCGGGCCGCTTCGGGCCTCGCCGGCAAGTGCCGCAGCGCGAGGCTGCGGCCGCGCGCAAACACGGTCGCGTAAACTCTGGCGCACCGGCGGCGGACTCTGCGGCCGCCGTCCACTCCCCCACACTGCATCACCGCATGGCCAAGATTTTTTGCATTGCCAACCAAAAGGGCGGCGTCGGCAAGACCACCACCACCGTCAACCTTGCCGCCGGCCTGGCAAAAATAGGCCAGCGCGTGCTGATGGTCGATCTCGACCCACAAGGTAATGCCACCATGGGCTCGGGCGTGGACAAGCGCCAGCTGGCGCTGTCGGTGTACGACGTGCTGCTGGGCAGCGCCAGCGTGCGCGATGCGGCGGTGGCGGGTGAGCAGTGCGGGTACCGGGTGCTGGGCGCCAACCGAGAGCTGGCTGGTGCCGAGGTCGAACTCGTCGATCTGGAGAACCGAGAGAAACGCCTGAAGAACGCGCTGGCCGAGGTGGCGCAGGACTACGACTTCGTGCTGGTCGACTGCCCGCCCAGCCTGTCAATGCTGACGCTCAACGGCCTGTGCGCCGCGCACGGCGTCATCGTGCCGATGCAGTGCGAATACTTTGCGCTGGAAGGATTGACCGACCTGGTCAACACCATCAAGCAGGTGCACGCCAACCTCAATCGCGACCTGCAGATCATCGGCCTGCTGCGCGTCATGTTCGACCCGCGCATCACGCTGCAGCAGCAGGTCAGCGAGCAGCTCAAGGATCACTTTGGCGACAAGGTGTTCAACACCGTCATTCCGCGCAACGTGCGCCTGGCCGAGGCGCCCAGCTATGGCCTGCCCGGCGTGGTCTTTGACGCCTCGGCCAAGGGCAGCCAGGCCTTCGTCGCGTTTGCGCACGAGATGGTCGAGCGCATCAAGACCATGTGAGCATGGCACAGGTGCAGGTCTTGACGCTGCCCGGCTGGCAAGGCTCGGGTCCCGGCCACTGGCAGACGCTGTGGGAGCAGCGCCACGGCGCGCAGCGCGTCGAGCAGCACGACTGGATGCGTCCGCTGCGCGGCGATTGGAGCGCGCGGCTGCAGGAGGTGGTCGTTGACGCACCTGGGCCGGTCGTGCTGGCCGCCCACAGCCTGGGCTGTGTTCTCGTGGCCTGGTGGGCCGCGCACAGCCGTTTGGCGCACAAAGTGCGCGGCGCGCTGCTGGTGGCGCCCGGCGACGTGGAGCGCGCCGACCTGGCAGCGCAGATCTCCGGCTGGGTGCCGATTGCGCGCCAACCCCTGCCGTTTCCCGCTGTCGTCGCTGCCAGCCGCGACGACCCGTATTGCACCTGGCAGCGCAGTGAGCAACTGGCGCAGGACTGGGGCGCCCGCCTGGTCGACCTGGGCGACTGCGGCCACGCCAACGCCGACTCGCAGCTGGGCGACTGGCCTGCCGGCTGGGCATTGCTGACCCCGTTTTTGAAGGATTGAAATGGCAACCAAGAAACCCAAGGGCCTGGGCCGCGGCCTTGAAGCGCTGCTGGGCCCTACCGTCAGCGACAGCGGCGCGCCCGCGGCGGGCGACGGCCTGCCCACCAGCCTGGCGCTGGACATGCTGGTGCCCGGCGCCTATCAGCCGCGCACGCACATGGATGAGGGCGCGCTGTACGAGCTGGCCGAGAGCATCAAGACGCAGGGCATCATGCAGCCGATTCTTGTTCGTCGTCTCGACGATGAACAAGCCCGGCTGCGCCGGCAAGAACGAAGATCGCAGGGGCCCTCTCCTGCGATGGGTGCCTTGAGCGAAGAGGGACCGTTGTACGAAATCATTGCCGGCGAGCGGCGTTTTCGCGCCTCGCACCTGGCGGGGCTTGATGAGGTTCCGGTGCTGGTGCGCGAGGTGGCCGACGAGGCCGCCGCCGCGATGGCGCTGATCGAGAACATCCAGCGCGAAGACCTCAACCCGCTGGAAGAGGCCCAGGGCCTGCAGCGCCTGGTGCGCGAGTTCGGCCTGACGCACGAGCAGGCGGCGCAGGCCGTGGGGCGATCGCGTTCGGCGGCCAGCAACCTGCTGCGCCTGCTGAACCTGGCCGATCCGGTGCAGACCATGCTGATGGCCGGCGACATCGACATGGGCCACGCGCGCGCGCTGCTGGCGCTCGACCGCGCAGCACAGATCACCGCGGGCAACCAGATCGTCGCCAAGAAATTGTCGGTGCGCGAGACCGAGGGTCTGGTCAAGAAGCTGGCGGCCGAGTTCAGCCTGGCGCCGCAAAAGCCCAAGAAGGAAAAATCGCGCGACATCCGCCGCGTCGAGGAAGAGCTGTCCGATCTCTTGATGGCCGACGTCGAGGTGCGCGTGAAAAAGCGCGTCAAGCGCGCAGGGCGCCTGGAGGACATGGGCGAGCTGGCGATCCAGTTTGGTTCGCTGGACGCACTCAACGGCCTGATCGAGCGCCTGCGGGGATGATCCCCTGGCCGTTGCCCGCCGTGCTGGTGTGGGCCGCGGCGTGGCTGGCCTTCGTCGGACTGCAGCGGGTTGCGCCGCCGCTGGTGGCCGTGCTGCTGGCTTGCGGCGTGGGCGTGGCGGGCAGTCTGCTCGCGGCCACGTGGTGGCGCCGGGGGGTGATCGTGCTGGGCTTTCCGCTGTCGCTGATGCTCACCGGCGCGGCGGCGCTGCCCGCCTGGGCGTGGCTGGCGCCATTGGCTGTGTTGCTGCTGGTCTATCCGCTCAATGCCTGGCGCGATGCCCCGCTGTTTCCCACGCCGCGCGGGGCGCTGCAGGGGCTGCAGCTCGCGGCGCCGCTGCAGCCGGGCGCGTTGGTGCTTGATGCCGGTTGCGGACTGGGTGACGGGCTGCTGGCGCTGCGCGGGGCCTATCCGCAAGCGCGGCTGCACGGGCTGGAGTGGAGCCGGCCGCTGGCCCTGCTGTGTCGCCTGCGTTGCCCCTGGGCGCGTGTGCGGCGTGGCGACATCTGGGCAGAAGATTGGGGCGCTTACCAGATGGTGTATGTATTCCAGCGGCCCGAGAGCATGACCCGCGCGGCCGCCAAGGCGCGGGCCGAGATGGCGCCGGGGAGCTGGCTGGTCAGCCTGGCGTTCGAGGCGCCGGGCCTGCGCGCCAGCGCCCGGCTGCCCTCATTCGCGGGGCATGAGGTCTGGGTCTACCGCATCCGGTAGGCAACTCGCCCAGAAAAAATGCCAGACAGACTGAGCTGACTGGCATTGCATCGAGGAGGTCTTCCTCCTTGGCCGGGCTGGAAGTCCGGATTACTGGCCGACCTTGAGCTGGCCGCCGCGGCCCAGGCCGCCCTTGACTTCCTGCGCCTTGTAGTTGCGCAGCGAGATCACCATGTTGTTGTAGGCGTCCATGAAGGCGGCCACGGTGGCCTTGCCCTCGGGGGAGCGCGAGAAGCCGCCCAGGCCGGCCGCCGCGCCGCTTCCAAAGGCGCCCAGGGCCGCGCCGAAGTTGGTGGCCGTGGCGTTGCCTTCGGAGATGGAGATCTGCACGCCCGAGCGGATGTCGAACATGCTCAGCGTCACCACCGAAGCCTTGCTCTGCATGGCACCGCCGACGAGCGTGCCCACGCGGCCGAGCAGTCCGCCCACGCCAGCCGCCATCTGGCCCGTGGCATCGTTGTCAATGATGATGGACGGCTCCATGTAGTAGTCGGCCGCCACGCGCTGGCCTTTTTGCTGCTTGGAGCCGGCGCGGAATTCACCGGAGTTGCGCTGCTTGTCCGTGATGGCGCTGAGCCTGCTCTCGGTGCGGTTGTTGCCGATGGAGGTGATCACGAAGCAGTTGGATTGCTGCACGGCCAGGCGGATCAGCGGCTCGATGGACGTGATCTTGGTGGCGGCGCCAAAGCTGGCATACCACTCCTTGCCGCGTCCGTCATCGACGGCCAGCGTGCCCAGCGGGGCGTCGCAGCGCTCCAGCTCGGGGTTGGCATTCACGCTGCTGGCGCCACCGGCGGCGCCCGTGGCGGCCGTGGGGGCTGTTCCGGAGCTGACAATGCCGCCGCCAGGGGTTACGCAACCAGCCAGGGCCAGGGAAGCCGCCAGGGCGGTGAAAGTTTTCTTGGACATGAGGATGCTTTCAATGGTGGTTCAGGTTGTGGGAAAAGATAGCGGTGCGGCACGCATCAACGCAGATACCAGCCCGACGAGCGCCAGACCCAGTAATAAGGTGCGTGAATGTACCAGCCATACCAGGACTCGCGCAGCCTCTTGCGCACCTGGTAGTTGCCCTGGACTTCCCGTTTGGCGGCTTGGGCCTCGGGCAGAAGGCGCGCGGCTTCCTTGTTGCCCTGTGCGGCGGCGCGGGCGAGCCAGGTTTCGGCCTCGGCCGGATCGGGGCCCATCTCCTCGACTCCCACCAGGTACATGCGGCCGAGCTCGAACTGGGCGGCGCCATTGCCGCGGTCGCCCGCCTTGCGCATCCATTCGATGGCCTGATAGGTGTTGCGCTCCACGCCGTCGCCGCGCAGCAGGCGCAGGCTAAGGTCGTATGCGGCCTTGGGGTCGCGCTCGGCCAGCGCGGTCAGGGACGCCATCCGACGTTCAGATTCGGCGTCGACCGGCTCTCCCTGGAATGTGGCGATGTCGCGCGGCTGATCCGAGCATTGACCGCCGCCGGTGCAAAGGCGCACGGTGGGCGCCCTGTTCATCTGCTCCGCAGGAGTCTGGTTGGCACAGCCTGCCAATGCCGCGGCAGCCAGGGACAGACTGGTGAAAACGAGGCGCATGGAAGACTCCTTGGAGTTTTTGATGCAAAAAGTATATCTTGCCGATTTCTTCCCCTGAGAGTGTGTTTACGCCCTGTTGGCGCCAGATGGCGAAGGTGTATCCCGGTCAGATAGCGCACGATGGCGCGCAGCAGATCCGAGACATTGAGCGCGCGGTACTGCCGCCGAGCTGTCGTACAAAGGACGAAGGCTGGCTGTCTAAGATGCGCACCATGAAAAGAACCTCCAACACGCTTCGCCAGGACGCGCGCACCATCGGCCTGATCGGGCTGGCGCACGGCTCCTCGCACTTCTTCCACATGCTGCTGCCGCCGCTGTTCCCGTTCCTGATCCGCGATCTGGGGCTGAGCTATTCCGAGCTGGGGCTGCTGCTGACGGTGTTCTTCGTCATCTCCGGCATCGGGCAGGCACTGGCGGGCTTCATCGTCGACCGCGTGGGCGCGCGGCCGGTGCTGTTCTTCGCGCTGGCCAGCTTTGGCGCCGCGGGCATGGTGGCCGGCGCAAGCGCGGGCTACTCCGGACTGGTCGCCGCTGCGGCGCTGGCGGGGCTGGGCAATGCGCCGTTTCACCCGGTCGATTTCACCATCTTGAACAAGCGGGTCTCGCCCAGGAACCTGGGCCACGGTTTTGCGGTGCACGGTATTTCGGGCAACCTGGGCTGGGCAGTGGCGCCGGTCTTCATGACGGGCATTGCCACGCTGGCCGATTCCTGGCGCCTGGCGTGCGTCGCCGGTGGACTGCTGGCGCTGGCGGTGCTGGCCGTCATGGTCTGGCAGCGCGACGCGCTCGATGATCGCCATGGCGCGTGGGCGCATCCTGACGCTGCGGCCATGGCAGCGGAACACGCCAAGAGTGAGCATCCACTTGCATTCCTGCGCCTGCCGTCGGTCTGGCTGTGTTTCTCGTTCTTCTTCTGGAGCACCTGCTCGCTCAGCGCCATCCAGAGCTTTGCCGGCCCCTCGCTGGAGGCGCTGTACGCCATTCCGCTGTCGGTCACCGCCATGGTGGTGACCGGCTACATGCTGTGCGGCGCCGCGGGCATGGTGCTGGGCGGTTTCCTGGTCGGGCGTGTGCAGCGGCTGGAGCTGACGATCAGTGTCTGCCTGCTGGCGTCGGCGCTGCTGCTGGCGCTGGTGGGCCTGGGCGGGCTGCCGGGGCCGGCGGCGCTGGTCGTGGCGGCGCTGGCGGGCGCGGGCATCGGTATTGCCGGGCCGTCGCGCGACATGCTGATCAAGCGCGCCGCGCCGCCGGGGGCGACCGGGCGTGTCTATGGCACGGTGTATTCGGGACTGGACCTGGGTTTCAGCATCGCGGCGCCAGTGTTCGGGATGATGCTGGACGCCGGCATGCACAGCGGCATCTTCTATGGATCGGCGCTGGCGCTGGTGCTCAGCGTGGTGTCGGCCGGCTTTGTCGGCGCAGGCCTTGCCGCGCGTACGGCGCGGCCCAGCGGCGCGGTTGCGTGATGCACGGCTGGCGGCAGGATGTGTTCATCGCGGCGAGGGCGCCGCGATCAAGGCTTGCACAGTATCCGGGGTTCTGCAAGAACCGGCGCCAAGCCAAAAGAAAACCCGCCGGCTGCTGTCGCATGCCGGCGGGTTGTTGCGGGTGGCTGGTGCTCAGTTCAGCGGCGCCATGGCCGTGCCGCGGTAGGTCAGCGGGGTCTCGGGTACCGGGTAGCCGGCAGCGGTGAAGGTCTGGACGATGGCCTTGTGCGTGTCGAAGTAGACCTGCCAATAGTGGTCGGTGTGGGTGTAGGGGCGTACGCACAGCTTGGGCCCTTCGGGCGTGAACTCCAGGATCTCGATGTCGGGCGCCGGGCTGGTGGCGACGTTGGGAATGGCCTTGATCGCCGGGCGCAGGCGCTCGATGGCCTCCATCGGGTCGACGCCGTTGGCCACCTTCACGGTGCAGTCGACGCGGCGCACGGCCAGCGCGCTGTAGTTCTGGATGTTGTCGCCAAAGACCTTGCCGTTGCCGACGATGGTGACCACGTTGTCGGGCGTGACGATGGTGGTGGCAAACAGGCCCAACTCCTGCACCGTGCCGACGGTGCCGCCAGCGTTGATGAAGTCGCCCACCTTGTAGGGGCGCAGTACCTGCATGAACACGCCGGCGGCGAAGTTGCCCAGCATGCCGCTCCAGGCGGCGCCTATGGCCAAGCCGGCGCCGGCCAGCAGCGCGGCGAACGAGGTGGTCTTGACGCCGAAGATGTCCAGGATCGCCAGGATGAGGACGACGTTGAGCACGACGCTGATGATGGACTTGAGGTAGTTGACCAGCGTCGCGTCGATCTTGCCGCCGCGCTGCATCAGCTTGCCCATCAGGCTGGCGGCCAGGCCGATCAGCCAGCGGCCGATGATCCAGGCGGCGATGGCGGTGAGCAGCTTGATGGCGAAGTCGCTGCCTTGTGTGGTGACGAAGTGCCAGAGATCGGTGGTATTCATTGTGGGCAAGCAAAGGTTTGATGCCTTCAGTATTGACCAACTGATGCGAAAAGAATGTCAACGATCTTGATTGGCGTCGATCTCCGCAGGAAGACGTGGCAATCGGCGCCAATCCGGGACAACCCGATGCCGGCCGTGTGCCGCCGCGTCAGGCGATGCGCCGAACGGTCTTGTGCGCGCTGCCCGCGCGGGTGTAGCGAAACAGGTCCTTGGGATCGTTGTCGTCGTCGTCCGCGCTCCAGGGCACCAGCTGCACTGCGGCGCCCAGGTTGCGCCGCTCGGCCTGCTCGTTGACGTAGCGCAACGTGGAGTAGTCCTCCAGCGCAAAACCCACCGAGTCGAACAGCGTGACCTGTTGCGCATTCTCGCGCCCGGGTCGCTGGCCGGCCAGCACGCGCCACAGCTCGGTGACGGCAAAGTCGGCCGGCATCTGCTGGATTTCGCCCTCGATGCGTGATTGCGGCTCATATTCGACGAACACGCGTGCGGCGCGCAGCACGTCGGCGTGCAGCTCGGTCTTGCCCGGACAGTCGCCACCGACGGCATTCAGGTGCATGCCGGGCTCGATCATGTCGGGTGCGAGGATGGTGGCGTAGGCCTTGTCCGCGGTCACCGTGGTCACGATGTCGGCGCCGCGCACCGCCTCGGCGGTGCTGTGGGCGCGGCAGATACTGAGCGCCGGGTAGTCGCCCGCCAGGTTGGCGATGAGCTTGTCGGTCGCGCGCGGGTCGACGTCGTAGGCGATGATTTCATTGATGCCCAGGTGGCAGTGGAAGGCCAGCGCCTGGAACTCGCTTTGTGCGCCGTTGCCGATCAGCGCCATGCGCCGCGCTTCGGGGCGCGCCAGTGCGCGCGCGGCCATCAGCGAGGTGGCGCAGGTGCGCAGCGCGGTGGCCACGGTCAATTCCGACAGCAGCACCGGATAGCCGGTATCGACCTCGGCCAGCACGCCAAACGCCATCACCGTGGGCAGGCCGCGCCGGGTGTTTGCGGGATGGCCGTTGACGTATTTGAACGCGTAGCGCTGTGCGTTGGAGACCGGCATCAACTCGATCACGCCAATGTCGGAATGGCTGGCCACGCGCGCCGACTTGTCGAACTGCGGCCAGTGGATGAAGTCGTCGCGGATGGCGTCGGCCAGCGCGCCGATGAACTGCGGCACGCCAATGTCGGCAATCAGCTGCGACATGGTCGGAACGTCGATGAATCGGGTCATGGCAAACCTCCTCGCTGCGGCGGGCGCATGGGGCTTGCGTGCCCGCCTGGCCCACAGGATAGGCCGGCCGCGGCGGCAGCGCATTGCCTGCGTTGCCCCCAGGGGCAGTTCAGAACTCCGGGTTGATGCTCAGCGCCATCAGCGCCGAGAGCTGGCACAGCGGCCGGCCCGATGCCGCGTGCAGCGCGTTGAACGCGGCCTGCACGGCCTGCAGCTCGCGCTGGGTGGTCGGCGTTCGCGCAATCACACCGCCCGCCTGCAGGCGGGCCACCACGTCGCTGGTGAGCAAAAAAGTGTCCTTGCCGGCCAGGCGCAGAAAGCCGGCGCCCGAGCGTCCGCCCAGCCGGGCGCCGCGCTGCGCCAGCACGCGCCACAGGCCGACGATGTCGGTGACCGGCCAGTCGGCCAGCCATTCGCCGAAGCCGCGGCCCTGCTCCTGGCGGACGTCCAGGATGAAACGGGCGTTGCGCGCAATCGTCAGCAGCTTGGTGCGGTCGCGGATGATGCGCCGGTTGCGCAGGTGCGCCTCGACCTCTTGCGCGGTCATGCGCGACATGGCCTCGGGGTCGAAGCCGGCAAACGCCTCCTCGAATGCCGGCCAGCGCGCGTCCACCACGCTGTGCTGCATGCCGGCCTGGAATACGCGCTGGCTCATCGCCGACAGATAGCGGTCGTCGCCCTTGCTGCGCAAGGCATCGGCCGATAGCGGCGTCGGCAGGAAATCCTCCAGCGCCGCGTCGCTGCCAAAGCGCTGGCGCACCGTTTGGTGGAGCCAGCGGTGGTCAAGCGATTGTGGATCTGCCGGGTGGTTCATGCGTTGCCGTCCTGTGGAGTGGCTGCGGGCTACAGCGCGAAGAGCTACAGCGCGAAGATCTTGCCCGGATTCAGGATGTCGTTGGGGTCGAGCGCCTGCTTGATTGCCCGCATCATCTGCACCGCGCCTGCGCCCGCCTCGTCGACCAGAAAGCCCATTTTGTGCACGCCCACGCCGTGCTCGCCGGTGCAGGTGCCGCCCAGCGCCAGCGCACGGGCGACGAGCTGGTGGTTGAGGGCTTCGGCGCGCGCGCGCTCGTCGGCGCTGTCCGGATCGATCAGGTAGCCGAAATGGAAGTTGCCGTCGCCCACGTGGCCTACGAGGAAGTAGGGAATGCCGCTGGCGTCGGCCTCGGCAATGCTGTCGAGCAGCGCGTCGGCCAGGCGCGAGATGGGCACGCAGGTGTCGGTGGCGATCGCGACGCACCCCGGGCGGCTTTGCACCGCGGCAAAGTAGGCGTTGTGCCGCGCCGTCCACAGGCGGGTGCGCTCCTCGGGCGTGGTCGCCCATTCAAAGTCGTTGCCGCCCCATTCGCGGGCAATTTCCTGCACCGTCTCGGCCTGCTCTTTCACGCCCGCGGGCGAGCCGTGGAACTCCATCAGCAGCATCGGCTCCTCGCGCAGGCCCAGCTTGCTGTGGGCGTTGACCATGCGCACGCTGTTGACGTCGATCAGCTCGACGCGCGCAATCGGCACGCCCAGCTGGATGGTCTGGATCACGCTGCGCACCGCCGCCTCGATGCTGGGGAAGGAGCAGATCGCCGCGCTCACCGCTTCGGGCAGCGGGTACAGGCGCACGGTCACCTCGGTAAAGATGCCCAGCGTGCCCTCGCTGCCCACCATCAGGCGTGTCAGGTCGTAGCCGGCGCTGCTCTTGCGCGCGCGCGTGCCGGTGCGGATCGCCTCGCCACTGGCGGTCACCACCTCCAGCGCCAGCACGTTCTCGCGCATCGTGCCGTAGCGCACCGCATTCGTGCCGCTGGCGCGCGTGGCGGCCATGCCGCCAATGCTGGCGTCCGCGCCCGGGTCGATGGGGAAGAACAGGCCCTGGTCCTTGACCGCGTCGTTGAGCTGCTTGCGCGTGATGCCCGGCTGCACGGTCACCGTCAGATCCTCGGCGTTGACCGACAGCACGCGGTTCATGCGGTTGACGTCGATGCAGATGCCGCCTTGCACCGCCAGCAAATGGCCTTCCAGCGACGAGCCCGCGGCGTAGGCGATGACCGGCACCGCGTGCTGGTTGCACAGCCGCACAGCGTCCTGCACGTCCAGCGTGCTTTCGGCAAACACCACGGCCGCTGGCGGCGGCGCCTGGATCGAGCCCTCGACGCGGCCGTGGTGCTCGCGCACCGCCATGGCCGTCGAGCACTGCGTGCCAAAGCGGCTGGCGAGCGCGTCCAGCAGCGCCTGGGGCATGGGGCGGGGGAGGGCGGCGTTCATCGTGTCTATCTCCAATCGGCGGAATGTCCATTGTAGAAAGCATGCGCTGCTGCGCTGGCGGACAATGGCCACTGCATGGGCGCCGCCAGCCGGCGTCTGAGAGACACCCGAGAGAACACCAGAGGACACACCATGGGCAAACGACTGACGCAGATCGCCACGCGCACCGGCGACGATGGCACGACAGGGCTTGGCAACAACACGCGCGTCTCCAAGAACAGCCCGCGCCCGCACGCGATGGGCGACATCGACGAGCTCAACAGCCACATCGGCCTGCTGCTGTGCGAGCCGATGGAGGACGCGCTGCGCCAGCTGCTCACCGACATCCAGCAGCAGCTGTTCAACCTGGGTGGCGAGATCTCGATCCCCGGCTACGAGCTGCTCAAGGACGAGGCACTGGCGCAGCTGGACGACGCACTCAAGACGCACAACGCGCGCCTGCCGCGGCTGCAGGAGTTCATCCTGCCCAATGGCACGCGGGCCGCGGCCCAGGCTCATGTGTGCCGCACCGTGGCGCGCCGTGCCGAGCGCTCGGTGGTCGCGCTGCAGCAGGCCGAGGAGATGCGCGCCGCGCCGCGCCAGTACTTGAACCGCCTGTCGGACCTGATGTTCGTGCTGGCGCGCGTGTTCAACCTGGGCCAGGCCGACGCCGAGGTCTATTGGCAAAGCGACAAGCTGGCGCGCGACCAGGCCGGCGATTGACCCGGGCCATGGCGCGGGTGTTGGAGAAGCCGTCGCATTTCCAGACCGGACAGAAAGCCCGAACCATGCAAGCACCCGCTCTGATGCGCTCCATGTTTGACGCCGCCGTCGCCTCGGCCCAGCCCGCGCTGTGCGTGCCGCCGCACCTGCCGCACCCGGACGAGGTCAAGGGGCGCCTGGTCGTCATCGGCGCCGGCAAGGCCTCGGCCGCGATGGCGCAGGCCGTGGAGCAGCATTGGCGCGGCCCGCTCACCGGCCTGGTCGTCACGCGCTACGGCTACCAGGCGCCGTGCGAGCACATCGAGATCGTGCAGGCAGCCCACCCCGTGCCCGACGCCGCCGGCGAGCAAGCCGCCCGGCGCCTGATGGCGCTGGCCGCCACGTTGACGGCCGACGACGTCGTGCTGTGCCTGATCTCTGGCGGCGGCTCGGCGCTGCTGCCACTGCCGCTGGCCGGCATCAGCCTGCAGGACAAGCAGCAGATCAACCGCGCGCTGCTGGCCAGCGGCGCCAGCATCGGCGAGATGAACACGGTGCGCCGGCATCTGTCGGCCATCAAGGGCGGGCGCCTGGCCGCCGCCTGCCACCCGGCGCGCGTCATCACGCTGCTGCTGTCGGACGTGCCGGGCGACGCGCCGCGCGACATCGCCTCCGGCCCCACCGTGGGCGACGAGACCACCTGCGCCGACGCGCTGGCCATCGTGCAGCGCTACGGACTGCAACTGCCCGCCCATGTGCGCGCGGTGCTGGAAAGCGGCGCCGGCGAGTCGGTCAAGCCGGGCGACGCGCGGCTGGCCAACTGCAGCGCGCACATCGTCGCCGCGCCGCAGCAGGCGCTGGAGGCAGCCGCCCGCGTGGCGCAGGCGCATGGCTACACGCCCTGCATCCTCAGCGACGCCATCGAGGGCGAGGCGCGCGACGTGGGCAAGGTGCTGGCGGCGCTGAGCGTGCAGGTGGCCGGGCGCGGCCAGCCCTTCACGCCGCCCTGCGCGATTTTGTCGGGCGGCGAGACCACGGTGACGCTGCGCGGCAAGGGCCGCGGCGGGCGCAACGTGGAATGCCTGCTGTCGTTTGCGATCGCCACGCAGGGCCACGCGCGCATCCATGCGCTGATGGGCGACACCGACGGCGTGGACGGCGCCGAGGAAATCGCCGGTGCCCACGTCGGCCCGGACACGCTGGCGCGCGCCTTTGCGCTGGGAATTCGGCCGCTGCGCAGCCTGGACGACAACGACGGCCACGGCTTCTTCGAGGCGCTGGGCGACGCAGTCGTCACCGGCCCCACGCGCACCAACGTGAACGACTTTCGCGTCGTGCTGATCGACGCTCCCTGACTATTGCTCCGGCCTTGTGATGTTTGAACTCGTCATCCCGGCGAAGGCC
>PGEI01000089.1 GCA_002894305.1 Comamonadaceae bacterium CD01 | reverse complement strand
CCGTCAATTGAAGTCCGACCCGTTTACACAAAAATTCGGACACGCCCCGTACTGGGCCTCGTCGCTGGCGTGGTCGGCCAGCAGGCGCTGGCCGGTGAGCTGCGCGATCTGTTCGCGGATGAGCTGTTGCTCGTAGAAGCCGTCGCCCAGGCGCTTGAGAGTGGCGCCCGGGTCCAGGCCCAGGGCGCCGAGCATGTAGTCGCTGCTGAGCCACTGGCGGTAGTCGGCGAAGCGCGGGTCGGTCTCCACCAGGTGGGTGGCGCTGGAGCCGGGCATGAGGCTGAAGATGCTGGCCGTGGGCAGCGCGATGGCGGGCAGCGAGCTGCGCATCACGGCGCTTGCGCCGGCGCTGGCGGCCGTGCCGGTGCCGCCAGCGCCGGCCTGGGCCTGGGCGATGTCTGCTGCGGCGAGCGTGCCGACCGCGGCATCCGGCGTGGCGTGCGCGCCTTGGCCCGCCGTGCCGGCTGGCGCATCGATGGCTACGTCGCCGGGTTGCGCCGCGGGGGCGCCAATGGGTGCGATGTGCCCGGTGGCGGCGGTCTCGATGGTGGTGCCGGGGCTCGGGGCCTGGCCGCCGATGGGACTGGATGGGGATGCCGCGGTGTATTCCTGGATCCGGCCGGTGCCCAGGCGGATGGTCTCGTCGATGGTGGTGACGGCGTAGGCGCCGCTGCCGGCCTGGCCGACACGGTGCACGTAGGGGCTGTACTCGACGTTGTCCATGCGCCAGGAGCCCAGGTCCCGCACCTGCCGGGTGCCCAGGGTTTCCTCATTGATGAGTTGCCCGCCCTGGATGTCCAGCCGTGCGCCGGCCAGGATCTGGCTGTTGTCGTTGCGGCCTTCGGCCAGGCGCAGATCCATGTTGCCGCCGCTGACGATTCTTGCGGCCAGGCCGTGGTTGTCGACGACGGTCTGCGTGGTTTCCCGCCGGTTGATGTTGACGACGGTGAAGTGCCGCGAGGCGCGGTTCATGAAGTCGTTGTTGTAGGCCTGGAGTTTTTGCTTGAGAAGGGAGGTGTCGCCGTAGGCGACGCCGAACAGGCTCCAGACCGGGTCATCTTCGGCGTAACTGAAGCGCTGGGGGATGGTTTCCCCCGTCTCCGTGGGCACGTTGATGAATTGGCCGGGCAGTATGTAGGGCGATCTCTGGTAGCCGGCCTCGAAGGGGTAGAGGGTGCTGGGCGCGACGTATTCGTAGCGGTTCACGTCCGGCAGCCCCGTGTCCTGGCGGTCGCTTGCGCATTTGAAGCAGCGCCCCATGTCCGTCTCCAGGTACCTGGGGCCCGAGAGGTTGTGCTCCATGTAGACGTAGGTTTCGGCGGCGCTGTCGACGTACTGCTCCTGCCGGGTGGAGAAGCCGAGGTTCAGGTTGTCCAGCTGCTGTGCGGCCAGCACCATGTCGCCGGCGGACTCGATGGAGGCGCCCGCATTGCGCAGGCGCTGGGCGCTTTGCCCGGCGTGGCCGTCGGCGTCGAGCAGGCCGCCGATGGCCAGGTCGCCGCCGCTGTAGATCAGGGCGCCGTTCTCGTTGGCGATGTCGCGGGCGGCGATGTCCAGCCGCTGGCGCGCCGCGATGCTGCCCGCCTGGCCGTCCTCCTGGCGGTTGAGCAGGGTGTCGGCGCCGATGCTCAGGTGATCGCCGTAGATGCGGCCGCTGCCGGTGTTGTCGAGGATGGCTGCGTCGATGCGGGTGCGGGAGCCGTCGATGAGGCCGCGGTTGGCGAGCTGCCCGGCGGCGGCGACGTGGGTGGCCGCACCGGCGCTCATTTCTCCTGTTGCGGTGTTGTCGATGCCGTTGGCCTGGACGTGTAGCTGCGCGCCTGCGCGCAGGGTGCCCTGGTTGACGATGTCGCCCGCGCTGGAGACGGACAGGTCGCCAAGGGCCTCGATCAGGGACTCGTTGTGCAGGGTTTGCCGCGTGCCCAGGTGCAGGTCGGCGCCGGCCTGCAGCAGGCCCTTGCCCTGCAGGCTGTCGACCGTGGCCGCCATGTCGCGGCCGGCCAGGATGCGTCCCGCATCGTTGTCGAGCCGGGGTGCCTGCGCGGGGGCGGGGCCGGCCGCGCCCACCGCGATGTCCCGGCCCGCCGACAGCAGGCCCTGGGCGTTGTCGATGTGGGTCTGCACGTCGATCTGCGCATCGGCGTCGGCGACGATGCGGCCCTGCGCGTTGGCGAGCGTCTGCGCGGACAGGGCGACGCTGGCGCCTTCGATGCCCAGATCCGCGCCGGCGGTGGCGCCGTTGTCGATGTGGCTTGCGGCCAGCGTGGCCTGGCCGGCCGAGCGGATCAGCCCCGAGCGGTTGTCCAGCGCCGCTGCTGGCGCGCTCAAGGCCAGGTCGCCCATGGCCAGCAGTTGCCCCTGGCGGTTGTCGATGGCGCCCGCGGCGGCAGGATCCAGCGCCAGGTGCATACTGGCGCCCGAGCCGATGAAGCCGTTGCGGTTGTCCAGGCTCGCGGCATGCAATGTCAGCGGGCCGCCGGCCACGATGCCGCCGGCTTGGCCGCCATGCAGCCCGGCCTGGGTGTTGGAGAGGTGTTTCCCGTGGGTGTCGACGTGCAGCCCGCCTTGGGACTGGATGAGGCCGGCGTCGTTGCGCAGCTCGCCGGACTGGATGGACAGGGTGCCGTCGGCGCTCAGGGCGGTGATGTTGCCCTGGAGGTTGTCGATGCGGGCGGTGCCGGCGTCCAGCGCCACGGTCTGCGCGACGATCCGCCCCGCGGTGTTGTCCACGCCAGTGCTGTGGATTTCCAGGGCCTGTGCGGCTTGCAGCGCGCCGCTGCCGTTGGTGAGCTGCTGGTCGATGCGCAGGCCCAGGTCGCCGCCGGTGCTGGCGAGCAGGCCGCCGGTGTTGTCCAGTTCCAAGGCCTGCAGGCTGATGCTGCCCCTGGCCGCGATCTGGCCCTGCCGGTTGATCACGGCATGGCCGACCTGCCCGTCGATGGCCTCTTGGGCGCTCAGGCTGCCGTGGTCGTTGTCGAGGGAGCCGGCCGCCAGCGTGACGCCGGCGCCGGAGGCGATCCGTCCCTGGCGGTTGTCCAGGGCGCCGGTGGTGGCGATGGCGATGTCCCGGCCCGCGGCGGTAAGAATGCTTCCGCCTTGGTTGTCCAGGCTTTGCGCCTGGAGGGTCATGTGCGCGTTGCCGGCAATCGTGCCGCCGCGGTTGCCCAGAGCACCGGTGGCGGTGATCTGCCCGGCCGCGGTGTGGCCGGTTTGCACGAATTCTCCCGCGTCATTGACGATGGTGTGCGCCTGCACCGAGATGCCGTGCGCGCTCAGGCGGGCTGCGGTGTGGTCCAGGAGCGCATCGATTTGCAGTGCGACGTCTCCGTCGATGGTGATTTGCCCCTGGGCGCCTTGCAGCGCGTGCGCCGTGATGGTGGCCCGTGCGTCTGCGTCGGTGGATGACTGCTGCAGGATGCCGTGCTCGTTGTGCAGGGTGCCGGCCACGGAGATGCTCAATGCGCTGCTGTTGCTCGCGATGGTGCCGCCGTCGTTGTCGAGGTCTGCGCCGGTGGTGGCCAGGCGCATGGCGCCGGAGCCGGATTGGGCGATCGTTCCGTTCCGGTTGTCGATGCCTTGCGCGGCGACGTCGACGCGGTGCGCTGCGAGCTGGCCTTGGCGGTTCTGGAGTTCGCCGGTGGTGCTGGCCTGCAGCGCCGCGTTGGAGGCGATGCGTCCGAGGCTGTTGTCCAGCGTTGCGGCCTGGATGTGCAGCAGGGCGTCGGGTGCGGAGGGCGCGTGCTCGATGCGGCCACCGGCATTGGTCAGGGTGCCGTGCACGTCCAGCTGCATGGCGTGCGCATTGGCGAGGATGTGGCCGCCCGTGTTGTCGAGGTCGGCCGTGGTGGCGATGCGCAGGTCTTCGGTGTCGCTGTGGGTGATGCGCCCCTGCCGGTTGGAGATGTCCTGTGCGGAGATGGAGACGCTGCCGGCGTCCAGGCTGCCTTCGTCGTTGTCGAGGTGCCCGGCCAGCTGTACCTGCAGCTGGCCGTTGGTGGCCAGGTGGCCCTGCGCGCCCATGTAGTCGTGGGCCTGCAGGCTCAGCGTGCCTTGGGCGGCGTGTTCGATACGGCCGCCGCGGTTGAGGATGCGTCCGGCCTGCACGGCCAGGTCGTGGGCGTTGGCGCTGATGCTGCCCTCGGAGTTGTCCAGCGTGCCGTGTCCGTCGCCCAGGGTGATGAGCAGGTCGGTATCGCCGGTATGAAGGAGCCGGCCGCCCTGGGTGTTGGCCAGGTTGGCGACGTCCAGGTGCAGGGCCTGGGCGCTGATCAGGCCGCCCGTGTTGCGCAGGGCCTGGCTGCCGGACTGGTTCGCCTGTGCCGACAGTGTCCGGGTTGCGCCGAGCACCGCGCCATCGGTGACGATGTCGTCTTGCAGGGCGTGCAGGATGATGTCGCGGGCGACGGTCTCGCTGTGCGATAGATCCAGGCCCAGGCCTTGCATCTGCAGGTGGCCTGCGGCGAGGTTGCGGCCCTGTGCGCTGAGCAGGCCCTGGGCATGGATGGACAGGCCTGCGTTGCCGGCCAGGCTGCCGTCGGCCTGGATGCCGGCGCCCAACGTGCCCGTGGACTGCAGGTTCGCCGCATGGATGCCGAGGTCCTGCGCCGCGGTGATGCGGCCTTGCCCGTCCTCCAGCGTGTGCGTGACGCTCAGCTGCAGGCCGGCTGCGGAGCGGATGTCGCCGTCGTTGACCAGGCGCGCGGCCGAGGCATCAAGCCCCGCCGCGGCAAAGATGCTGCCCTGGGCATTGGCCAGGGCGCCGGAGACCTGCAGCTGCAGCGCGCCGTCCGAGGCATGGATGCGTCCGCCGCCGTTGTCCAGACTGTCGGCGCGCACTTGCAGGTCGCCGTTGGAGCGCAGCGCTCCCTCCAGGTTGTCGATGTCGCCGCTGCTGCCGATGTCCAGCGTTGCCGCCGAGTCGATGGCGCCGTGGACGTTGGCGATGCGTCCGCCCGCGTGGATGGATGCGTGGGCGGCATTCTGACCATGGCCCAGGGCCGCGATCACGCCATCGTGGTTGAGGATGTCGCCCTGGACGTCCATGTTCAGCAGTCCGGCCTGGAGGCTGCCCCTGGTGTTGTCGACGAGCCCGACGCTGGCATCGAGCCGCTCGCTTGCGTGCAGCGTGCCATCGGTATTGAGAAGGTTGGCCTTTGCGATTGCAAGCGTCGCCAGCTCCAGCGTGCCGTTGCGGTTGTCCAGGTCGTCCGTCGCTGCATGGATCGATCCGCCAGCGTAGATCCGCCCCGCGTCGTTGAGCAGCGCGCCTTCCGCAGCCGTGATGCGGCCGGCGGGAAGTGTCGTTTCAGCAGGAGGGGTCGTCCCGGGTGGCGGTGGGGACTCGCCGCCGCCGCCGTCCTGCGGGAGGTCTTGTCCCGAGCCCGCCCCGGGCGTCGGCCCGCCGTCTGCGCCGGGCGTGCCCGTGCTTTGCGGCGGCTGCGCGCCAATGCTTCCCCCGGCGGTGTTGCTGATGCGTAGTGCCGCGATGTCGGTCTGGCCCGCGCCCGTCTGGCGCATGGTGCCCTGCCGGTTGTCGATGTTGCCCTGGGCGCTGTCCAGCAACAGCCGCGCGGCCTCCAGTGTGCCGCCGTGGCTGTTGTCGATGTCGCCCAGCGCCGCGATCTGCAATGCCGCGCCGTGATCGGTCGTGGCGATCGTCCCGCTGTTGCGCACGGAGCTGGCGGCGATGTCGATCCCTGTGCCTGCGCGCAAGGTGCCGGCGTTGGCGAGTTCTCCGTCTGTGCCCAGGCTCAGCGAGCCCGTGGCGGCAATGGTGCCCGCGCTCCTCACGCCCAGTCCGGCTTCGGTGCCGATGATGAAGATTTTGCCCGCGTACATGCCGCCCAGGTGGGCCACGTCCAGCGCGAACGGGGGAGGTGGGCCGGAGGCCGCGCCCGCGTCGCTGCGCTGCGCGCCCGCGGCGACGTCGGTCTGGTTCGGACCGGCGACCATGCGCAGGTCCTGCGCCCACAGCCCGGCGTTCACGGAGATGGCGCGCGCCAGGATGTGGGCGTAATTGGCCTGCGTGGCGTCCATGCCGCCGCCTTCGATGGCGATCCTGCCGCCTTGCACGTCGAAGCCGTCCAGGCTGCCGCCCGTGCCGTAGCGGGGGCGGCCCGTGGCCAGCGTCACGCCCGCGGCGTTGATGAGCGTGAGCCCGTCCACCACCAGGCCCGAGGGGTTGGCGACGACCACGTCGGCGCGCTGCCCGGCGACTTCCAGCGGGCCCATCAGCCGGGATTGCGCTGACGAGTTCACCTCGTTGACGATGACCCTGGCACCGCCCGCTGCCAGCCAGGGGTTGGCCTGCACCCAGCCGCCCAGCTGGGTCTGTGCCTGGGTGCGGCTGTTGTTGAGGATGGCTCCGCCCTGGCCGACGTCGAACTGCCGGTAGACGTTGCGGCTGACGCCAGCGGCCGAGGGTGTCTGGATGTTGACCAGGGGGACTCCGTTGGCCGCCTGCAGGACGGTGGGGCGTTGGTGCGCTGCCGCGCCGGGGTCGGCGGCGATTTGCGCCAGCGTGCCCTGGGCCGCCAGCAGCAGCGAGGCCGCCGCGAGTAGCCGGGGCGCGGTGCGGAGGGCGGGGGCATCGTATGGCGCGCGCGCAGTGCCCGTTTGCGTGGCGCCGCTGCTGGCTTTGCCGCCGCTGCAGGCGCTCTCCTGCACCGCCATGCGGATGCCGCGGGACTTGTTGAAGATGACGCGGTGAAGGTGCTTGTTCATGGCGGAGCCTCTTCAAAAACTGCAGGCGAGGTTCAGCGCGAGGTTGGCGCGGGAGGTGCGCAGGTGCTCGGGCTTCTTGAGAGGGGTGGACAGCGAGACCTCGTAGGAGAGCGCGCGCCAGGCGCCGCGCACCCCGACGGCTGCGCCCGCCAGGGAGCGGCCGGCCAGGAAGCGGGCCGAAGGGCCGTCGACGTGGCCGCCGTCCAGGCCGACGAAGGCCTCGGCGGCGGCGCCCATGGGCAGGCCGAGGTCGTTGCGCCAGTACCAGCCGCGCTCGGCCAGCAGGGTGCTCTCGCCGTCGAAGCCGCGCACGGTGTAGCGCCCGCCGATGCCGATGCGATCCTGGGGCGTCAGCGGCGTCCTGTTCCACTGTCCGTGCCACGCGCTGGAGTAGCGCAGGCGCTGGCCGGCCATCTCCAGTGTGCCGGCCAGCGCGACGTCGACGGTGAACAGCCGCATGCGCGAAGTGCCTTCGCCCCAGGGCTCCTCGGGGGCGCGCAGCGCGCCGAAGGCGCCCGTGCCGCGCTTGAAGGCCAGGCCAGCGTCCAGCACCGCCTGCCCGAGGTAGCCGCGCCGCGACAGGCTCAGCTCGTAGCCCGCGGTGCGCCGGCGCTGGACTTCGATTTCCGTGTCGTCGATGGCGTTGGACGAGGTGCGGTGAAAGAACCGCACGCCCGCCACGGTCCGGGACGAGGCGTCGCGGTGGATCACGCGGCTGAGCGTGAAGTCCACTGTGCTGGAGGTGCCGCTGTAGATGTAGCTCTGGTAGGCGCCGGCGACGCTCTGGTGGTATTTGTTGCGCGAGCCGGTCAGTGCAGCGAGCCAGTAGCCCATGGGCACCGAGTAGTGCGCGGCGCCGTTGCGCGTGCCCCGGCCGCCGCCGTTGCCGACGCTGCTGCCGGCGCTGACGTACAGCAGGTCGTTCAGGCCCAGCGGGTTGTCCCACGAGACGGTGGCGGTGGCCTGCGTCCTGCCGGTGGCGCGGGTGCCGCCATTGTCAAGCGTCAGGTTGGTGCGCAGGGGCGGTGCCGCGCGGTAGGAGACCACCAGGTCGCTCTGCCCCGGCCCGGCGCCGTCGCCCTCGGCCGGGGCGATCCGGATGTCGGCGCTGGCGTTGGGCACGCGTTGCAGGTTCTCCAGGCCCTGCTCGACGTCGCGCAACTGCAGCAGTTCGCCGCGCGCGGCGGGCAGCGCCGTGGCCAGCGAGGTGTGGCCCGTGCTGTCCGGGCTGAACCGGACATCGCGCAGGACACCCGGAAGGAAGGCGATGGACAGCACCCCGTCCTGCAGGTTCTGGGGCACGGCCATGGTGCGCGAGGTGACGTAGCCGCGCTCCAGCAGGGCCTGCTGCAGGCGCGCCATGACGGCCTCGATGCCTCGGGCGCCCAGGCAGGGCCGGCTCTCCCAGGCGACGCCGGCGGCATCCCGGAGCCAGGGGACGTGGTCGAGCCGGGGGCCTGTGAGGGCGATGGCGTGCAACGGGAAACAAGGGAATTCTTCAGTGGGGATGTCCGGCGCGACCGGTGTGGCCTGTGGCCGCAGGGCGTCGGCGGCGGGCTCCATGCGCTCGCGCAGGGCTTTGTCGCGTTCTTGCTGGCGCTGTTGCTGCTGCCCGTCGATGACCGCGCCCTCGGCCGGCTGCGCCTGCGCCTGCAGGGCGGGCAGGCCCAGGGCCAGCGTGGCGGCGAGGAGCGTCGCCAGGGCCGCTCCCCGATCTGCCCTTCGCGGTTCCGGGGCCGTTGTCGTCTTGTGCATGGTCTTGCCGTGCTAGGCCGGCAGGATGCATGGCTCAAGCCTTTCTCAAGCCTTGTTCGTGCGTCCTGCCCGCCTGGGCGCCCGGGCGTCTCCCTTCTCGGATAGGGCGTGCTTATACACTATTTGATACACAAGTAACTTGATGGGAAACAGGTGGCGGAGCAGGGGCCGCCAAGCTGGGTTGGGCCGGATGTTGTGGCCTGGATGCCCGGCATGGGCCGGGCGGGGCCGTGCCGTTGATGCCGCCTACGCCGTCACCACCCGCTCGACCACCCGGTCGTCGCCCAGCACGATGAGGGCGAACAGCAGTTCTTCCAGGCTCTGGGCGCGCTGCGTGCGGCGCGCCAGCAGCGGTGTGGCCTGGGGGTTGAGGACGATGAAGTCGGCCTCGCTGCCGGGCTGCAGCGTGCCGACGACGCCGTCCAGCCCCAGCGCCTGGGCGGCGCCGCCGGTGTGGCGCCACCACAGCTCGGTGGGCGCCAGGCTCAGGCCCTGCTTGGTCTGGCCCTCGCGCCCGGTGTAGTAGGCGGCCAGCATGGTGTGAAACGGCGACAGGCTGGTGCCGCCGCCCACGTCGCTGGCCAGGCCGTGCAGCATGTTTTGTTCGCGCGCCTGGGCAAAGTCGAAGAAGCCGCTGCCCAGAAACAGGTTGCTCGTGGGGCTGACGGCGGCGGCCGCGCCGGTCTCGTGCATCAGCTGGCGGTCGGTGCCGTCCAGGTAGATGCAGTGGGCGTAGACGGCGCGGCGGCGCAGCAGGCCAAAGCGCTGGTAGACGTCGAGGTAGGAGCGCGCCTGGGGGAACAGCTCGGCCACCCAGCGCACTTCGTCGTGGTTTTCGGCTACGTGCGAGTGAATCCAGGTGTTGCTGTAGCGCGCGGCCAGCTCGCCGGCACCTTGCAGCTGCGCGTCGGTGCTGGTCGGCGCAAAGCGCGGTGTGATGGCGTAGCCCAGGCGTCCCTTGCCGTGCCAGCGCTCGATCAGCGCTTCGCTGTCGATCAGGCTTTGCTCGGTTTCGTCGCGCAGGCCGTCGGGGCTGTGGCGGTCTTGCAGCACCTTGCCGCTGATCATGCGCAGGCGCCGTGCCTGCGCCTGGGTGAAAAAGGCGTCGACCGACGCCGGGTGCGTGGTGGCAAAGGTGAGCGCCGTGGTCACGCCGTTGCGCAGCAGCTCGTCCAGGAAGAAGCCGGCCACCTCGGTGGCGTGGGCCGGGTCGGCAAAGCGTTTTTCCGCGGGAAAGGTGTAGTGCTCCAGCCAGGGCAGCAGGCCGTCGGCGGGCGAGCCGATGACGTCGAGCTGCGGGTAGTGCACGTGCATGTCGATGAAGCCGGGCGCGATGAGGCGCCCGCTCCAGTCGGTCGTGGCCAGGCCCGGATGGCGGGCGACCACGGCGGCGTGGCTGCCGGCGTCGAGCACGTGGGCCACGCCGTCAGCGCCGCGCTCGGTCACCAGCAGCCCGTCGCTGTCGTACAAGGCCTTGCCCTGCGGGTCAAAGCGCAGCAGCTGCGCGCGGTAGGCCTGTCGTGCCATCTCAACCCCCCACGTAGGCAAACTTGAACATGAACAGCGCGGCGATGATCCACACCATCCAGTGCACCTCGCGCACGCGGCCGGTGCACAGCTTGATCAGCGCGTAGCTGATGAAGCCGCAGGCCAGGCCGGTGGCGATGGAGTAGGTGAAGGGCATCATCAGCGCGGTGATGGCCGCGGGGATGGTCTCGGTGGAGTCGTCCCAGTCGATCTCGGTGAGGTCGCGCATCATCAGGCAGCCGACGAAGAATAGCGCCGGCGCCGTGGCGTAGGCGGGCACGACGCCGGCCAGCGGCGCGATGAACAGGCAGGCCAGGAACAGCACCGAGACGGTGAGCGCCGTCAGGCCGGTGCGCCCGCCCGCCTGCACGCCCGAGGCGCTCTCGACGTAGGCGGTGGTGCTGGAGGTGCCCAGCAGCGAGCCGGCGAAGATGGCCGCGCTGTCGGCCAGCAGCGACTTGCTCAGGCGATCCATCTTGCCCGGCACCAGCAGGCCGGCGCGGCGCGCCACGCCCATCAGCGTGCCGGTGGCGTCAAACAGCTCGACCAGGAAGAACACCAGCACGACGTTGAGAAAACCCTTGGTCAGCGCGGTCTTGATGTCGAGCTGCAGGAAGGTAGGCTCGATCGACGGCGGCGCCGAGAAGATGCCGTGGAACTGGTTGCCGCCGAAGAAGAACGAGGCGACGGTGACCGCGATGATGCCGATCAGGATGGCGCCGCGCACGCGCAGGCGGTCGAGCGCCACCATCAGCAGAAAACCGAGCGACGCCAGGATGACCGAGGGCTGGTGCAGGTCGCCCAGCGTGACCAGCGTGGCCTCCGAGCCGACGACGATGCCCGCGCTCTTGAGCGCGATCAGCGCCAGGAACAGGCCGATGCCGACGGTGATGGCAAAGCGCAGCGACTGCGGTATGCCGTCGATGATCATGCGCCGGATGCCGGTGAGCGTGACGACCAGGAACAGGCAGCCCGAGACGAACACCGCGCCCAGCGCCGCCTGCCAGGTAAAGCCCATGTGCAGCACGACGGCGTAGGCGAAGTAGGCGTTCAGCCCCATGCCCGGCGCCATCGCGATGGGGTAGTTGGCGTAGAAGGCCATGACCGCAGTACCCAGCGCCGCGATCAGGCAGGTGGCGACGAACACCGCATCCTTGGGCATGCCCGCGTCGCCCAGGATGGACGGGTTGACGAAGATGATGTAGGCCATCGTCAGGAACGTGGTCAGGCCGGCGATGAGCTCGGTGCGCACGTTGGTGCCATGTTCCTGCAGTTTGAAAACGCGTTCGATCCAGTTCATGGGGTCTCCTTGTTGTCGGTCGTTGGGGCGGTCAATGCGTTGCACGGGGGAACAGGGGCGGGGCGGGGCGGACGGCTTAGCCGTGCGGGGGCACGGCGGCGCTGCGCACGCGCTCGCGCAGCCAGCGCACCGCGGGCGAGGCGTGGCAGCGCTCGTGCCACAGCTGGTAGTACAGCAGCGGCGGCATGGCCACGGGGCAGGGCAGGATGGCCAGCGGCAGCTGGGCGGCCACGCGCTCGCAGTACTGGCGGCCGGTGGTCAGCACCAGCAGGCTGTCGGCGACGATGGCCGGGATCAGCCCGAAGTAGGCGCTGCGCGCGACGATGTTGCGCGCCAGGCCCTGGCGGTCGAGCATCTGGTCGATGATGCCGCGCGCGCCCAGGTGGGTGGGCATGGGCGCGATGTGCTCGGCGGCCAGCCACTGCGCCACGTCCCAGCCGCGGCGCACCGCCGGGTGGCGGGTGCTGACCAGGCAGACCACCTCGTCGCTGAGCAGGCGCGCCAGGTGCAGGTCGGCCGGGGGCTGCAGCCAGTTGCCGACGACCAGGTCGATCTCACCGCTGGCGAGCTGGCCACGGTAGTCGGCCTCGTGCGTCAGCGCGTGGATGGCCACGTGCGCCTGCGGCGCGCGGTGCTTGATGTCGGCCACCAGGCGCGGCAGAAACAGCGGGTCGAGGTAGTCGCTGGCGGCCAGGTTGAATTGGCGCGTGGTCTGCAGCGGGTCGAACGCCTGCGCCTGGCCAAACAGCTGCTGCGCCGACTGCAGCAGCTGCGCGGTGGGCTCGATCATCTGCACCGCCGCATCGGTCAGCACCATGGCGGCGCCGCTGCGCACCAGCAGCGGGTCGCCGGTGAGGCGGCGCAGGCGCCGCAGCGCGGCCGACACGGCCGGCTGGTGCATGCCCAGGCGCAGCGCGGCGCGCGAGACGCTGCGCTCGACCAGCACCATGTGCAGCACGCGGATCAAGTGCAGGTCGATGCGGTCGAGCGCCTGCCCCGCGGAGGCGGGCGTGGGCGCGGGGCGGTCGTGCGGGGCCGTTGGGGGCATGGGCGCGGCGGCGTGGGTGAAAAGCTGTGGGCGGCGCGCGATGCCTTCAGTGGGCCGCGGCCTGCACCGCGGTGATCGCGCGCAGGATGGCTTCGCTCGTGGCCGGCGCCTGCAGCGGCGGCACGCAGCCGGGCGCGCCGGCCGCGGCAATCGCGTCGCGGATCGCAAAAAAGACCGAGAACGGCAGCAGCAGCGGCGGTTCGCCCACGGCCTTGCTGCGGTGGATGGAGTCCTCGGCGTTGCGCCCCTCGAACAGCCGCACGTTGAAGGTGGGCGGGCAGTCGTTGGCCGTCGGGATCTTGTAGGTGCTGGGCGCGTGCGTCATCAAGAGGCCGCTCTTGGGGTGCCAGACGAGCTCTTCCATCGTCAGCCAACCCATGCCCTGGATGAAGCCGCCCTCGATCTGGCCGATGTCGATCGCCGGGTTGAGCGACTGGCCGACGTCGTGCAGCAGGTCGGCGCGCAGCAGCTTCCACTCGCCGGTCAGCGTGTCGACGACGACCTCGCTCACCGCCGCGCCGTAGGCGTAGTAGTAGAACGGGTGGCCGGTCATGGTTTTTGCGTCCCACGACAGGCCGGGCGTGGCGTAGAAACCGTCGGACCACAGTTGCACGCGCTCCAGGTAGGCGCTGGCGACGACGGCGGAGAAGTCCAGCGTCTTGCCGGCGACGGTGACCTGGTCGTTGGCAAAGCGCACGTCCTCAATCCGCGCGCCATGCTGCTGCGCCACGTGGGCGGCCAGGCGCTGGCGGATTTTTTGCGCCGCATCCTGCGCGGCCTTGCCGTTGAGGTCGGAGCCGGTCGACGCGGCCGTCGCCGAGGTGTTGGCCACCTTGCTGGTGTCGGTGGCGCTGACGCGCACGCGCCCGAAGTTCACGCCCAGCTCGTGCGCCACCACTTGCGCGACCTTGGTGTTCAGGCCCTGGCCCATCTCGGTGCCGCCGTGGTTGACCAGGATGGAGCCGTCCAGGTAGACATGCACCAGCGCGCCCGCCTGGTTCAGGTGCTTGACGTTGAAGCTGATGCCGAACTTGACCGGCGTGAGCGCCAGGCCTTTCTTCAGCACCTCGCTGCCTGCGTTGAAGGCGGCAATCTCCTCGCGCCGCGCGGCGTAGTTGCTGCTGGCCACCAACTGGCCGACCAGCGGCGCAATGATGTTGTCGCTGACGGTTTGGCGGTAGGGCGTGACGTTGTTTTCGCCCACGCCGTAGAAGTTGGCGCGGCGCACCGCCAGCGCGTCCCTGCCCAGGCTGCGGGCGATGCCGTCGAGGATGTACTCGATGCAGATCGCCCCCTGCGGGCCGCCAAAGCCGCGAAACGCGGTGTTGCTCTGCGTGTTCGTCTTGGCGCAAAAACCGTGCATGGCCACCTCGGGCAGCCAGTAGGCGTTGTCGAAGTGGCAGATGGCCCGCGTCATCACCGCGGCCGACAGGTCGGCCGAGTGGCCTGCGTGCGAGACCAGCTGCAGCGCCACGCCCAGGATGCGGCCGTCGTCGTCGTAGCCCACGTCGTACTCGTACCAGAAGCCATGGCGCCGGCCGGTGATCAGGAAGTCGTCGTCGCGGTCCAGGCGCAGCTTGACCGGGCGATCCAGCAGCCGCGCGGCGATCGCCGCGATGCAGGCGAACTGCGCCGACTGCGATTCCTTGCCGCCAAAGCCGCCGCCCATGCGCCGGCATTCGACCAGCACCGCATGCGCCCGCACGCCCAGCGCGTGCGCGACGAGGAACTGCATCTCGCTGGGATGCTGCGTCGAGCAGTGCACATGCATGCCACCGCCCTCCTTGGGCAGGGCGTAGCTGATCTGGCCTTCCAGGTAGAACTGCTCCTGCCCGCCCACGTCCAGGCTGCCGGTCAGGCGGCGGGGGGCGCTGGCGATGGCCGCGCGGATGCCCGACTCGTCCCGGCCGCTGGTGCTGCGCACCAGGTTCATTGGCGGGACGACGTATTGCTGCTTCTCATGCGCCTGGCGCGGCGTCAGCACCGGCTCGGCCGCTTCCACCTTCAGCACGGTCTTGGCCAGTGCGGCGGCGCGGCGTGCCTGCTCGCGCGTGTGGGCGATGACGGCAAACACCGGCTGGCCCAGGAAGCGGATCTCGCCGTCGCACAGGATGGGGTCGTCGTGCAGTACCGAGCCGCAGTTGTTCTCGCCCGGAATGTCGGCCGCGGTGAGCACGCGCACCACGCCGGGCATCGCGCGCACCGCGGCCAGGTCGCTTTCCAGCAGGCGGCCCGCGGCCACGGGCGACAGGCCCAGCGCGCAGTGCAGCGTGCCGGCCAGCTCGGGAATGTCGTCGCAATAAGTGGCGCTGCCGCTGACGTGCAGCTCGGCCGACTCGTGCGGGCGGCTGACGCCGACACGGGCGCCGCCTTCCATGGCGCGCGACTCGGCGGATGCGTTCAGGCGCTGGCGCTGGTTGGCCTGGTAGTCGGCAAAGACGCCAGCGTTTTGCAGCAGTGCAGTAGGGACGGCTTTGTTCATGGTCGTGTCTCCTCAGAGCGTGTTTACGATCTTTTCATAGTGCCCGTTGCCCCGCAAAA
>PGEI01000088.1 GCA_002894305.1 Comamonadaceae bacterium CD01 | reverse complement strand
CTTCGCCGGAATGACGAAAAATTGCTACTTCAAAGGGCCGAATCAATAGGCATGCGTGGGTCACCTGGGAGCGCCGGCGTCTCGCCGGCACCTCATCGCGGCGAAGGCGCCGCTCCTACCCTGGGGTGGGGCGTGCGTTGGGGATGTGTGGAGGCCCACTGGGAGTGCCGGCATCCTGCCGGCACCCATCGCGGCGAGGGCGCCGCTCCCACGAGGGACTTCGCTGCCCACGGACGCAGCCCTCGCATCAAGACTTCAGTGGGCCGGATCAACAAAAATGCAATGGCAGCACTGCGCTACCGTGGCGCATCGGTCAACACGTAGCTGGTACTGCGTCCGCCCCCATTGGCCTGGCGCAATACGCCACGCGCAAGCAAATCATTGATGTCACGCAGTGCCGTGTCGGCAGAACACTTGGCCATCGCGGCCCACTTGCTGCTGGTCAACTTCCCCTCCAGCCCATCGAGCAATTTGTTGAGTACCTTCACCTGTCTGGCATTGAATGGCAGCCCAGCCCAGTGCTGCCAAAACCGCCCTTTCGCCAGTACGACATCAAGCGTCTGTTGCGCTTGGTCAATAGCGCGGTGCAGCGCGCCCAGAAACCAGATCAGCCACTCGGTCACGTCCATCGAGCGCCGCTGCGTACGCTCCAGAATGTCGTAATACGCCTTGCGCTCACGCTGTATCTGCGCCGAAAGGCTGTAATAGCGCTGCCCACTGCCATCACCGCGCGCCAGTAAAAGATCGCCAATTGCCCGCGCAATGCGCCCATTGCCATCATCGAAGGGGTGCAAGGTGACAAACCACAAATGCCCCAGACCCGCCTTGATCAGCGACGGCTCGCCAGAGGTGCGGTTGATCCAGTCGAAAAAACAGTCTGTGTCGGCTCCCAAGCGATGACTCGGTGGCGCCTGAAAGTGCACCTTCTGACGCCCAACGGGGCCAGAGGCGACCTGCATCGGCCCCGTTGCATCGTCACGCCAGCTCCCCACGCGTATCCGGGCAAGCCCCGAATACCCTGTCGGGAACAGCGCGGCATGCCAGCCAAACAACCGTTCACGCGTCACCGGCGCATGACAATTGCCCGTCGCATCGAGCACCATTTCAACCACCCCCTCGACATGCCGATCCACGGGTGCCAGCGCCCCCACATCCACACCCAGCCGGCGCGCGATACTCGAGCGCACCGATTGCACGTCCAGATGCTCGCCTTCAATTTCACTGGTCTTGACCACATCCTGCGTCAACATGGCAAGACTGGCCTGATCGCGCAGCACCATGCCAACATCAGTCAACCGCCCCATCAACGCCCCCTGGGCATGGCTGGTCTCGGCAATTGCGCCCGTCAAAGCGCCCAGGTCAAAACGCCAATTCGGCCAGTCATCGGCCTGCCAGATATAGGTGCAATCTCCGCTAGACATGCGGAGATTATGCAGAAACCAGACGATTTACTGCACTCATTCACCGCATTTTTTGCGGCGAATAAATCCCTCAATCACCGCACGACGTGTCTTTGCCGCCGACAAGCGCCAGCGTTTCAGCCCACCTCGCCGCCATCGCCCGCCGCTCATCCCCACATTCACGCCACTCATCGTGCAAACTGTGGCAATCATTGATACGCGTCGTAACATCCAGCCATGTCACATCCGTCCGTCCACGCCCGCTGCACGCCCCCCTGCCTCGCACCCCGCCGGCGGCTGCGCGGCTTTACCGCCATCGAGCTGATGGTCACCATCTCCATCCTCGCCATCCTGGCCGCCATTGCCGCGCCCAGCTTCACCCCGCTGATGGAGCGCTGGCGCGTGCGCCAGGCGGCCGAGGCGCTGCAGTCCAGCATTTACTACGCGCGCTCCGAGGCCATCAAGCGCGGCGGCGGCGTATCGCTCGCGCCCAACGACGACTGGGGCCAGGGCTGGAAGATCATCTACACCCAGGCCGGCGACGAGACCGACCTGCAAGTGGACAGCACCCCCGCCAAGATCAGCATCGAGTTGGGTGGCACGACCGAAGAAAAGCTCTACGTCGACCGCTGGGGCATGGTCTCGGACACCAGCGGCGGCGCAGCCAAGGCCCTGAACTTTCTGGTCAAGCCCACCGGCAAGGACGACACCAGCGCCAGCGCCCTGCGCCTGTGCCTGGGGCTCGGCGGGCGCATCGCCCAAGCCAAGAGCGGAGGCAGCTGCCCCACCTGAAGGAGAAGCACCATGCGCGCCATCAGTACCTTTGCACAGCACCACGCGCACCCCGCCGTGGCTTTTGCCGGCGGCTTCACCGCTGTCGAGCTGATGGTGACCATTGCCATCCTGGCCATCCTGAGCGCGCTGGCAGCCCCCAGCTTTACCAACCTGTTTCACAGCTGGCGCGTGCGCCAGGCGGCCGACGCGCTGCAGCACAGCCTGCATCTGGCGCGGTCGGAGGCCATCAAGCGCGGCGGCAATGTCTTTCTGCAAAAACTGCCCAATACCACCGGCAGCTGCGCCAGCGCCACCGGCAACAAAGACTGGGGCTGCGGCTGGCAAATCTGCCACGACACCAACGCCAGCGGCAACTGCGACGCAACCGACGCCGTGCTGCACCACGTCGCCGCACCCGGCCCCGTGCTCATCACCCGCAGCGCCGTCGACAACCAGGCCGCCCGCATCAAATTCGACCGCTGGGGCAAGGTGGCCGGCGCCTGGCCCAGCTTTGGCATCCGGCCCCAAGGCCAGGCCGACACCCACCCTGCCGCCCGCCGCCTGTGCATGGGATCGGGCGGGCGCATCCGCATCACCCCCGACATTGCCTGCTGAGCCACGCCCTGCCCCCGCCAGCCCCACTATCGTTATGAAACACTGCAAACCCACTCCACCAACACAGCAGCGCGGCATCACGCTGATCGAATCGCTGATCGCCCTCATCGTCGCCGCGCTGGGCATTCTCGGCATCGTAGGGGTGCAGATGCGCACGCTGACGGACACCACGACCTCCGTGCGCCGCGCGCAAGCCATACGGTTGATCGAAGACCTGGGCGAGCGCATGCGCGCCAACCCCAATGCATTGGTCGCCATCGACAGCTACCAGTCCGACTTCGCGGACAAGCCCACCCCTGACGACTGCAGCAGCGGTTGCGACCAAGAGGCGCAGGCAACCTACGACGTGGCCGTCTGGAAACAAAACGTCAGCAATCTGCTTCCCCTGGGACAAGCCAGCATCTTCTGGGCTCCAGGCGAAGGGAATGCCGCCAACGATCCGAACCGCCGCCAGCTCGGCGTGATGATTGGCTGGCGCGAAAACGAGCGCGACGACAGCGACGACTACAGAAACAACATCGACGCCACCAAGGTCCGCGCCGCCGACGGCACGCTCAGCGACGGCACGGATCTCGCCAACGCCTGCCCCGACGGTCTTACCTGCCACCTTCAATACCTTCCCGTTGCCGCCCGGTGCGCGCCCTACCCCACCGGGGGCGCTCCCTTGTATTACTGCCCGGGGCTTTGACATGCTCTCAAAAACCATAGCTGCCCGCGCCTACCCAGCCATGCAAACAAACCATCGACACCTTGAAAATCAGCGCGGCGTCACCCTGGTCGAGCTCATGGTCGGCATTGCCATCGGTCTGCTCGTGGTGGCCATGGCCATGAGCGCGCTGATGGTCTCGCGCGGCGTCACCGGCACAGTCAGCGACGCCAGCAGCATCCAGCAGCAAGCAGCCTATGCCATGCGCATCATCGGCAAGCAGCTGCGTCAAACAGGCTCGCTGGAGCTTGATCTCAGCCCGGGCACAACCGCGGCCGACATCTCCTACCTCGAACCCGTGGCCTTCGTCATCAAGGATGGTGACTTCGATGCCGAAACCACGTCCATCGAGGGCAAGGACAACCCTGGCTCTAACGAATACAAACTCAGCACAGGCTACAGCAACTACAAGGAAAAGCTATTTCCCGACGGTGCCGAGGACTCGTTGGCGCGCGACTGCCTGGGCGCCAGTCCCAGCGACACGCTGATCCAGAGCAACTTCATCCTCAAGGACGCCGCACTGCGCTGTGCCAGCGCCAGCGGTACTGCGCAGCCCATCATCGACAACGTCGCCGACTTTCAGGTGCGCTACCTGCTGCAGGAAAACGTGTCCACTGGCAACCCCACGATTCGCTATGTCGACGCCGCCACCGTTGGCGACAACTGGCCGCGCGTGCAGGCCGTCGAAGTCTGCCTGGTGCTGTATGGCGCCGAGCGCATCGATATGCCCGCCGGCAGCAGCTACGCCGGCTGCGACGGCACGGCCGTCGACATGACCACGCTCACCGGCACTCGCGCCCAGCGCATGCACCTGGCGTTCCGCAACGTCTTTCAGCTGCGCAGTCAGGGCCTGATCGGCACCATCTTCACCGAGGCAACCCCTTGATCGCCATGCACCGCAGACCACCGCCCCTCTTTCGCACACCGCATCCGCGCCAGCGCGGAGTGGCGTTGTTCGTCGTCATCGTCTTTGTCATGCTGTCGATGCTGCTGGCCCTGTGGGGCGCGCGCACCGCGCTGTTCAATGAAATGGTGGTGGGCAACGACGCCGACTACCAGCGCGCCTTCGAGGCTGCGCAAGCCCTGCTCCAGGACGCGGAGCTGGACATCCGCGGCGAGAGCGCCGATGGCAACCCCTGCGAACCTGATGCAAGCAACGAGAACATTTGCCGCCAGAAGGCGGGCATGGCGCAAATTCCGCTGGAAGCCCAGGAAGTTGGCCTGCTGCTGGCCGACCTCGACGGCAAAACCACCAAGTGCAGCGACGGCCTGTGCATCAAACGCAGCGGCAGCCAGGACTTCTGGAACAACAAAGACGAGGTCAAAGGCATCACCCTGGCGCAGATGACCGGCGCCAACGAAGACGGCACCCCCGCCGGCGCGCGCTACGGCCAGTACACAGGCGCGCGCCTTGGCAGCACGGACGCGCCGGCCAACCCCATCCTGGCGGCAACCGAGGGCGACCGAGGCGGCTGGTACTGGGTCGAAGTGCTGCCCTACGACGAAAGCAGCAAAAGCTCGGGCCTAATCACCAGCGAAGACGGCGCCATCTCCAACGCCAACCTGCTGCCAATGAACCTGCTGCCCAGCGTCGTCTACCGCATCACCGCCCTCGCCCACGGCCACAAGCCCAGCACCCTGGTGGTGCTGCAGCAGACCTATGGACAGCAGCGGCGCAAGGATTAAGCGAACCCTAAAAAACGATCGCCATCCCGCTCTCCCCCATAGAGCCGACCCAATACCCGATTCACGTTATTGCCGCAAAGAGGAGCACACCATGCCCCGCATCCACTCCACCCCATCCGGTTTTCACAAGACGCTGCTGGCCCTGGCGGCCATGGCGGTATTGACCCCGCAAGGCGTGCTGGCGCTGGATTTGATGCAAGGCCCCCCGGGCAGCACCGAGCCCTACGTGCGGCCCAACGTCATCATTTCCGTGGATGACTCAGGGAGCATGAACTACCGCATTGACTCGGAATCCACATCTGGGGCGACGAACAACAAAAAACCTGACGCCGATGGAAATTGGCTCGATTCAGATCGTCGCATCAATGTATTGAAATATGCGCTAACAGAAGTATTCAAAGATAAAGATTTGCTTCCTGAAAAACAAATCCGCCTAGCTTGGCAAGTCATGTGGAACAACGGTAATGCGCAAGATGCGGGGAGTGTGGACAGCGCAGACTATGCTGGCAACGTCAAAATGAATACCAATTCGATGCGCATACTCACCGACGCGCATCGAATTAATTTTCAAAATTTTATTGATAGTCTGTCGCCAAAGAACGGCACACCATCGCACCTGATGTTCAAACAGGCCGACAGCTATATGCGACGGTCCCTTAGCACGAACGGCCCGTGGGCGTCCGACCCAGGTAACACTGGTGCACCATTTTTGGGTTGCCGTCGTAATTACCACATCATGATGACCGACGGTCGCTGGAATGGCACGGCATCCGACGTCGGCGATACTTCCTGGCGGGACAACGCGACCAATCTGGAACTACCCGACGAAACCACTTATGGCGGCAAAACAGCCAGTGACCGAGCCAAAACTGCTCTATATCGTGACACCCACAATAAAACGCTCGCAGACTGGGCTTTTTACAGCTGGGCCAAGCCCCTACAAACGACCGGCCTGACCGGGAATGTCGAGCCCAACGCTGAATACCGCAGTGCACCGGAAACAGAGAATTTCGGCAAGGACAGCAACGGCAAAGACGCCATTCTGGAGCGCTACTGGAACCCTCGCTATGATCCCGCCACCTGGCCCCATATGGTGACCTACACCATTGGTTTCAGCAAAATGGCTTACACATGGCCTGGCAATCAAAAAAATGGATACGACAGCAATGCCGATGATGGAAAAAACAATATCAGCGCTTGCTCAGTCATAAAGGCCCCAGGGCAAGGCTGCAAAAACGGCAATACCACGTATTCCGACTTGAATTTACTTGTTCCATTTAGCTACGATGCAGGTAGCAATGGGAGTCTGCCTGACTTAATTAATGGAAACATATCTTGGCCGTCAATGAGCGACGGCGAGAAAGTCCGCTCTCTCGACCTCTGGCACGCCGCCCTCAATGGCCGCGGCCGCTTCTACGCCGTAGAAACAGGCAAGGATCTGGAAAAAGCATTCCGCGAAATCATCGGCTCCATCAACACCCAAACAGAACCCGACATGACTTCCAGCGCCACCAGCGGAAGCAACGTCTCGCGCAATGCGGTAGGCAAGTTCACCGGCAACTACGAACCGAAGAAGGCATGGAAGGGCTTTCTCACCGCAGAAACCGTGAAGACAGACGGCAGCACTGAGCCGGCAGAGGGATGGCAAGGCCAGAACACCGCTGCTCGCATCGACGCCATGAGCGCCGGAGCCCGAAATATCATCAGCTGGAGCGACAAGAAAAACGCGAGCTACCAGGATCAGGGCGGCGTGGAGTTCAAGTGGGCCAGCGATGAAACCCGCCTGAGCGCCGCGCAAAAACTCTCGCTGCAGCAAAACATCGCCGGCGCCGACCAAGGCGCCGCGCAGGGCGAGGCACGCCTGAACTACATCCGCGGCGACCGCAGCAAGGAAGGCACGCCACCCGCCCAACCTTTCCGCCCGCGCCAGAGCGCCCAAGGCGACATCATCAACTCCGACGTCTGGTATACGGGCGGGGCCGTCAGCAACTACGCACTCAAGGGCTACGTTGACTTCATCAAGGCCCAGAGAGACCGCAGCCCCATTCTTTATGTGGGCGGCAACGACGGCATGTTGCATGGATTCTTGGCTGACAATGGCAAGGAACAGCTGGCCTACGTGCCCAAGGGCGTCATCCCCCGCCTGCGCTACCTGACCGATGCGTCCTTCGACCAGAACCACAAATTCTTCGTCGATGGTTCGCCCATGACAGGCGACGTAGACATTGACGAAAAAAACCACGACGCCAGCAATCCGGCAAAAGACTGGCGCACCATGCTGGTGGGGGCCCTGGGGGCCGGCGGCAAGGGCTACTTTGTGCTCGACGTCACCAACCCCGGCAGCTTTGATAAAAACTCCGCACTGGTTGACCGCACCCGTAGCGCCGACGACGCAGCCGCCAATTGCACCGCTCTCACCGGTGCGGCGCTCACCACCTGCCAAACCGTGCGCGACGAGGATGCCGACATTGGCTACATCACCGCCAAGCCGGTGAAAGACGACGCCAACCCCATGCGCAGCACCCAGATCACACGTCTGAACAACGACCGCTGGGCCGTGGTGCTGGGCAATGGCTACAACAGCACCAACCAAAGGCCGGTACTGCTGATTCAATACCTCGATGGCGCCAGAGAGCTCAAGCGCATCGTCGCCGCCAGCGACGACACTACCGGTTCCGGCCGAGCCAGCGACAACGGCCTGTCGGCCCCGCGCCTGGTGGACATTAACGGCGACCTGCGCGTGGACGTGGCCTACGCGGGCGACAATCTGGGCAATCTGTGGAAGTTCGACCTGACCAGCGACGACGCAAGCCAATGGGGCGTAGCCTTTGACGGTGAGCCTCTGTTCACCGCCCGCGGCCCCACCGCGCTGGGCGACGCATCCCGTCTCAACATCCAGCCGATCACGGCGCCCCCCACGGTGCGCGCCAACGACCGCTTCAAGTGCGAAGTGGACGCCGTCAGTGAAAAATGCAAGCCAGGCACGTCCAAGGCCGTTGGCGGCATGATGGTGGCCTTCGGCACGGGGCGCAACGTCAGCAAGGCCGACGAAAGCGACGTGAAAGTACAGACCTTGTATTCGGTGCTGGACAACACGCGCTACAAGCTTGTGGACACTATCGACGGCAAGCGCAAGCGCCTGGAGATTCACCCTGGTGACACAGACAACAACATTCCCGCACCCGCAGCGCTGGGCACCGGAGTGGATGACGCCAAGCTGGCCGCACAAAAAATCACCACGGCGACCGAAGACGGCCGCGCCTACGGCACGATCACCCCTGAAGCCAAGGTGAACTGGGCCACGCACAATGGCTGGTACATGGATCTCCCGGCCATTGGAGAGCGCCTGCTCAAGCCCCTGGAGTTCTACGACGGCAGCAACCTGCTGGTCATGTACTCGCAGGTACCGGCCAAGGGGTCGGACGTCGACCCAGAGATCGAGAGCTGCACCTCCACATCTGTGGACAAGGAACGCCAGTACCGCACCTTCGTCAACGTCATGGATGGCGCCAAGCCCAGTGTGAAGCTGATGGACACGATCGGGGATTTCTCCCGAGCAGAAGTCGCAGCAGGCGCGCATACCTTGATCGCCAGAGGTAACAAGGTGCTTGACTTCGGCCCCAAGGGCGGCGCCAAACCCGGAGAAGATCCAGGTCAGCCGGACGTGCTCAACCGCATGCCTGAACAATCTCTGCGTCCCAGCTGGCGCCAGATTCAATAAAGAAAGACGGCCCAAATGCAACAAGGCTCAATCCACCGCTTTGGTCGCCAGCGCGGCTTCACCCTCATCGAGGTGATGATCGTCGTCGCCATCATCGGCATCCTCTCGGCCATTGCCTACCCCAGCTACACCGAGTACGTGCGCCGCGGCCACCGCGCGGCGGCGCGCGCGGCGCTGATGCAAGGGGCGCAATGGCTGGAGCGGGCAGCAACGGCCACGGGCGTCTACCCCGCGGACGACAAATTCCCTGCTGCGCTGCAAAAAGTGGAAGGCGACCGCTACACGGTCAGCGCCGAGGTGGAGGACGACGGCAGCGCCTTCACCCTGACCGCCACGCCCCAAGGCGCGCAAACCGGCGACAAATGCGGCAACTACACGCTGACCAACACCGGATTGCGCGGCGCAGCGGGCAAGGAAGGCAATGAAGCCATCGTGACCGACTGCTGGGGCAAATAGAGCGACGCCCGTGGGAGCGGCGCCCTCGCCGCGATCAGTGCCGGCAAGATGCCGGCGCTCCCAGCCCCCAACACCCGCCACATGCGTGCATCGAGCGCGGCCCGCCCAACAGCGGCGACAATCGCCCGCTGACCATGCACGCATCTTTCGAACACCAACTCCAGCGCCATGCAGACCGCCTGAACGAGCTGGACTTTCTACTTTCGCGCCCCGACATCATGGCCGACATGGCGCAGTTCATGGCGCTATCGCGCGAGCACGCCGAGGTGTCGGCCATTGCCCAGCGCTGGGCGCGCTACCGCCAGCGCCAGCAAGACCTGGCCACGGCCGAGGAGCTGCTCCATGAACCCGACATGGCCGAGATGGCGCAGGACGAAATTGCCGCCGCACAGGCCGACCTGGTGCAGCTGGAGGGCGAGCTGCAGCGCATGCTGCTGCCCAAGGATCCGCAGGACGCGCGCAACGCCTTTGTCGAGATCCGCGCCGGCACGGGCGGCGACGAGTCGGCGCTGTTTGCCGGCGACCTGACGCGCATGTACACGCGCTACGCCGCAGAGCGCGGCTGGCGTGTGGAGGTGATGAGCGCCAGCGACAGCGAGCTGGGCGGCTACAAGGAGGTGGTGCTGCGCATCGAGGGCGAGCAGGTCTACGGTCTGCTGCGCTTCGAGTCGGGCGGCCACCGCGTGCAGCGCGTGCCGGTCACCGAGACGCAGGGGCGCATCCACACCAGCGCCTGCACCGTGGCGGTGATGCCCGAGCCCGACCCCACGCAGGCCATCACGCTCAACCCGGCGGATCTGCGCATAGACACCTTCCGTGCCAGCGGCGCGGGCGGTCAGCACATCAACAAGACCGATTCGGCCGTGCGCGTGGTGCACCTGCCCACGGGCATCGTGGCCGAGTGCCAGGACGGGCGCAGCCAGCACAGCAACAAGGCCAAGGCGCTGGCCGTGCTGCAGGCACGCCTGCAAGAAAAAGAGCGCAGCGAGCGCGCCAGCAAAGAGGCGGCGCTGCGCAAGGGCTTGATCGGCAGCGGCGACCGCTCCGACCGCATCCGCACCTACAACTTTCCGCAGGGGCGGGTGACCGACCACCGCATCAACCTGACGCTGTACAAGCTGGCGGCGGTGATGGAGGGCGACCTCCAGGAAATCGTGCAGGCGCTGCAGCACGCGCACGAGGCAGAACTGCTGGCCGAGCTGGGGCTGGGCGCTTGAACCCGCCGCACGCCACACCCCCTGCCCCGCCGGCCACGCCCGCCCAGGCGCTGCGGCAGGCGCAGACGCTGGGGCTGGCGCGCATCGACGCGCAAATGCTGCTGCTGCACTGCCTGGGGCGCAGCCGCCACGACCGCGCCTGGCTGATTGCCCACGACGACGACCCGCTGCCCGCGCCGGCTGCCGCGGCCTACGCCGCGCTGTGCCGGCGCCGCGCGGCGGGCGAGCCCGTGGCCTACCTGACCGGGCACAAGGCTTTTCACGGGCTGGATCTGGCGGTGGACGCCCGCGTGCTGGATCCGCGCCCCGACACCGAAACCCTGGTGGACTGGGCGCTGGAATGCGCCCACGCCCTGCCCCAGCCGCGCATTGCCGACCTGGGCACGGGCAGCGGCGCCATTGCGCTGGCGCTGCAGGCGGCCCTGCCCGCGGCGCGGCTGCTGGCTACCGACGCCAGCGCCGCTGCGCTGCAGGTGGCGCAGGCCAACGCGCGGCGCCTGGCGCTGCCGGTGCGCTTTGCACAGGCGCGCTGGCTGGTCGGCGTGCGCGGGCCATTCGACCTGATCGTCTCCAACCCGCCCTACATCGCCGCGGACGACCCGCACCTGGCGCAGCTCACGCACGAGCCGCTGTCGGCCCTGGCCAGCGGCGCCGACGGGCTGGACGACATCCGCACCATCGCCGCGCAAGCGCCGCACTGCCTGACGCCCGGTGGCTGGCTGCTGCTGGAGCACGGCTGGAACCAGGGCGAGGCGGTGCGCGGCCTGCTGCACGCACACGGCTTTGCGCAGGTGCAAACCCGGCGTGACCTGGCCGGGCAGGAGCGCTGCAGCGGCGGGCTGTGGATGGGGTGAAGTGGCGTGGTGCGGCTAGCAACTCCCTCCCCCTTTGGGAGAGGGTTGGGGTGGGGGCCAGCGACGCCGGCCCAAGGCACAACCTGCGCGCGTATCAGCCGCCCCCATCCCCGCCTTCCCCCAGAGGGGGAAGGTGCCAATCCGCCGCAGCTGGCAACTCCCTCCCCCTCTGGGGGAGGGTTGGGGTAGGGGCCAGCGACGCCGGCCCAGGGCACAACCTGCGCGTGCGCCAGCCGCCCCCATCCCCGCCTTCTCCCAGAGGGGGAAGGAGCCAATCCGCAGCGGCGCGCTGCCCCCAAAAGTCCCTGCGCCGCAAGGGTTCAGCCCCGGCAATGCGAAAATGCTCGGTTGCCGCACCATGAGACGGTGCCATCTGTTTTTTTCTGGAGCTATTGGCATGGAACAAACCACCCGCGATCGCCTGACCCAGCTGGTTCAGGGCAATGAAGTCTTGCTGTTCATGAAGGGCAACGTCGCGTTCCCGATGTGCGGCTTCTCGGGCCGTGCGGTCCAGGTTTTGAAGGCCTGCGGCCTGGAGGCTTCGCAGATTGCCTCGGTCGACGTGCTGGAAGACGACGAGGTGCGCCAGGGCATCAAGGAGTTCAGCAACTGGCCGACGATTCCGCAACTGTACGTGCGCGGCGAGTTCATCGGCGGCTCGGACATCATGATGGAGATGTATGAGTCAGGCGAGCTGCAGCAGGTGCTGGGCGCCAACAAGGCAGCCTAAGCCGGGCCGCACAACCCAACCGCCTGCGGGCGGTTTTTTTGCGCCTGTGGCGGGGGTTTGCACGGCATTGAGTGCCGTCGCGCACTGTGCTTGAATGGGCGAACGGTGCCCGCAGACCGCCCTGCCCACCCCATGCAAGCACGGCTGCAGGGCACCGCCGAAGGGGAGATGCCATGCAAGACGAATCGCACTTCAGCCTGGTCACCCGCGACGCGCCGGTGCGCCTGCCGCTGGCGCAGCTGCGCAATGTGTTCGACCCCGGCGACGTACAGCGCAAGCTGGCACGCTTGCAGGAGTCGGGCGGCCAGCACGAGTACGACAACCTGCGCAACGTCTACGAGCGCATGCTCGAACGCGGGCCCGAGCGCTTCCAGGTCAAGCCCTCGGGCGTCCCCCACATGGACGCGTTGTACGAGCAGCTGCCCAACTTTGCCCAGGTGCTCGACGACGTGCGCCGCCACGTGGCGCTGGCGCAGGACAGCGCCGACGGGCTGGAGGTGACGCCCATGCTGCTGCTGGGCCCGCCCGGTATTGGCAAGACGCACTTTGCGCGCCAGCTGGCTACTTTGCTGGGCACCGGCATGAACCTGGTGCCGATGAGCTCGATGACCGCCGGCTGGCTGCTGTCGGGCGCGTCGTCGCAATGGAAGGGCGCGCGCCCGGGCAAGGTCTTCCAGGCGCTGGTGGACGGCGAATACGCCAACCCGGTCATCGTCGTCGACGAGATCGACAAGGCCGCGGGCGACGCGCAGTACGACCCGCTGGGCGCGCTCTACGGCCTGCTGGAGCACGACACGGCGCAAGCCTTTACCGACGAGTTTGCCGACGTGGCCATCGACGCCAGCCAGGTGATCTGGATCACCACGGCCAACGACGAGCGCGGCATTCCCGAGCCCATCATGAACCGCATGAACGTGTTCGAGGTGCACGCGCCCACGCCCGAGCAGGCGCGCGCGATTGCCGCGCAGCTGTACCACGGCATTCGCGCCAGCCACGACTGGGGCCGCCACCTGGATCCCGAGCCGCAGGACGAGGTGCTGGACCTGCTGGCCCACCTGCCCCCGCGCGAGATGCGCCGCGCGCTGATGACCGGCTTTGGCAACGCTCGCCTGGCGCGGCGCAGCACGGTGCAGGCGGGCGACCTGCCGCAAGGCGACGGCGCGCGCCCGCGCATGGGTTTTGTGCAGTAAGCCCCAGCCGGTACGGCCCGCCAGGGCTGCCCGCTACACTGGCCGCCGTGGTGCGCCCCGCGCACGTTCTCCCGTCTGCCTATGAGCCTGACCCAACAACTGCTTCTGATCTGCGTGCTGATTGGCGCGAGTGCGTTTTTCTCCGTCGCCGAAATCTCGCTGGCCGCGTCGCGCCGCCTGCGCCTGCGCCAGCTGGCCGACGAGGGCGACGGCCGCGCAGCCCTGATGCTGCAGATGCAGGAGCAGCCTGGGGATTACTTCACGGTGGTGCAGATTGGCCTCAACGCGGTGGCCATCCTCGGCGGCATTGTTGGTGAGGGCGCGCTCAGCCCGGGGTTGACCGCCCTGTTGCAAAACTGGCTGCCGGAAAAATCCGCACAGTCGCTCGGTTTCGTGTTGTCGTTCCTGGTGGTCACCTCGCTGTTCATCCTGTTTGCCGACCTGCTGCCCAAACGCCTTGGCATGGCCCACCCCGAGACCGTGGCGCTGCGCGTGGCGCGCCCCATGCAATGGTGCATGGCGCTGCTGGCGCCAATGGTGTGGCTGTACAGCCGCTGCGCCGACCTGCTGCTGCGCCTGACGGGGCTGTCCAGCGTGCGCGACGACCGCATCACCAGCGAGGACATCCTGGCCATGACCGAGGCAGGCGCGCGCGCCGGCATTCTGGCGGCGCAGGAGCAGCAGGTGATTGCCAACGTGTTCGAGCTGGACTCACGCGCCGTGGCCTCTGCCATGACGCTGCGCGAGCGCGTGGCGTTTTTTCTGCGCGACGACCCGGACGAGCTGATCCGCGCGCGCATTGCGGCCGAGCCGTTTTCCACCTACCCGGTGTGCGAGGGCGACATCGACCACGTGGTCGGCTATGTGGACGCCAAGGATTTGTTTCAGCGCGTGCTCAACAACCAGCCGATCACGCTCAAGGACGACGCGCTGGTGCGCAAGGTGCTGATCGTGCCCGACCGGCTGACGCTTGCCGAGGTGCTGGAGCAGTTCCGCCACGTGCACGAGGACTTTGCGGTGCTGGTCAACGAGTACAGCCGCGTGGTTGGCGTAGTCACGCTCAACGACGTGATGAGCACCGTGATGGGCGACCTGGTCGGCCCGGACGACGAGGAGCAGATCGTGCGCCGCGACGAGAATTCGTGGCTGATCGACGGCGTCACGCCCATCGAGGACGTGCTGCACGCGCTGCAGCTCGACGAGCTGCCGCACGGCGAGGAGTACGAGACGCTGGCCGGCTTTCTGATGGTGATGCTGCGCCGCGTGCCCCGGCGCACCGACAGCGTGCTGTGGGGCGGCTACAAGTTCGAGGTGCTGGACGTGGACAGCTACCGGATCGACCAGGTCATGGTCTCGCGCCTGGAGCCGCAAGCCGATGCCGCGCCGGTGGTGGAGGGTTGAAGAAACGTTCGAGCTGCGGCGGGTTTTGTGCAGATTGACGGCGCCAAACATCCGTCGCGGCGGGGGCGCCGCTCCCACGGAATCCATTCTCTCTCTGTGGGAGCGGCGCTCTCGCCGCGATTCAACGCTCGAAAAACGACTTTCAGACCGTCTAGGAGTCTGTCGGACTTGGAAATCGTCGGCTGCAAATCGACCGCAG